>JAEZNC010000280.1 GCA_023441905.1 Bacillota bacterium
CCGCAGTAACCGGCAATATCGCCGTCCGCTTCCGCGACGATATAATGAGACAGATCGTTCTCGAGAATGTCGGTATATATTGATTCGAGTGTCCAGGGCTGTTTAAAGCATGACGTCTCCACCTTATAAATATCTCCGATGTCTTCCCTTAAAGCCTTTCTGTATATGACGTTCATTGGCTTTTGCCCGCACGTACGCGTTCAGCCTGTGTTTCGCGTAAATAAAACGGCTCCAGTGTGTAAGCGTCCTGGCTGATGCCAGCCTGAAACAAGGCGTAGGCCGCATGCCCGACCGAACCGGCGCGCTGCAGCACGATGCCTTCGTGCGCTATGCGGAAAGCCGGGTTTGCGTTTAATATCTTTTCTCTGTGCAGCACGGCGGCATCTCCCACAAACAGGGCAGGCTGCCCTTTGAGCTCCTCCAGCACGCTGTCCAAAAGCACCGCGCGGTAATCGGTTATTCTTTCGCCGTTTTGATACGATGCCGTATAGACTTCGCCGCGCCGGGCATCGATCGCGGCGCAAACCGTCCCGTCGGCTCCCGATACGTTCTGCGCAAGCGCGTCCAGCGTATTGACGCCAATCACAGGCTTTTGAGATGCATGCGCAAACGCCTTCATCATGCCGATGCCAATACGCAAGCCGGTGAAGGAACCGGGGCCTGCCGCACATGCAAACAAATCCACGTCTTTGATATCAATATCCGCACATGACAGACAAAAATCAATCATCGGGCCTATCGTTTCCGAGTGGGTCTTTTTATTGTTCATATAGGCTTCGGACAATATTTTTTTGTCCTGCAAAACAGCCGCCGAGCAAACGCCGCCCGACGTGTCAGCCGCAAGTATGATCATTGCGCCCTCTTTTCTTCTATCTCAATTAAACGCGGCTCGCTGCCGGAGCCTTCGATTTTGACAATGATATTGGCATCTAAATCCGCAGCGTTCTCCGGCCATTCGATCACGCAGACATTGTCTGCGCCGAGAAAGTCGTAAAAGCCGATATGCTCAAGCTCCTGCTCGTCTTCGATGCGGTAAAGGTCGAAATGGCACAGTGTCAGCCGTCCCGCGTACTGCCTCATCAGCGTAAAAGTCGGGCTGGTGACGTCTTCGCAGATATCAAGCCCCTTGGCAAACCCTTTGGCAAACACGGTTTTACCGGCACCAAGCCCGCCGTACAGAGCGATCACATCACCCTGCTTTGCCGACTGCCCCATTCTTTCACCGATTTCGTATGTCTCTTGCGCCGTGCTGGCTGTATATGTCTTCATAAAAAAACTGCCGTTCTTATTTTACTTTTTAGAAGTATACAAGAAAAAGCCCTGAAAAGCAACGGCGCGGCATTTCTGCCGCGCCCTGTTCATTTGTTTTAACGCGTTGAATGATCCGCTGATATTACTTATACTTGTGCAGCAACGGTGAAAGCGGCTTGTAAAGCAGACCTGTAATCAGGCACACAGTGATACACTTGAAGACGTTGAAGGGCACAACCGCAAACAAAATGTACGTCCATGCGCTTGTGATGCCGGGGTTAACGGCAGCAGCCAATTGTATGATGGCATCCACCGAAGAGCCGAAAAACAGCCATGCGTAAAAAGGTATCAACACGAAATAATTCATTAGCGGGCCCACAACAAAAGACATCACCGCGCTGCCTGATACCATACCAATCGCCGCGCCCTTGCGAGATTTTTTGTGTTTGTAAATCAAAGAAGCGGTGAGCACCAGCGATGCGCTGATGACAAAATCAGCGATTTCACCCACGCCCATCGTTGACGAAAACGGCAGATAGATAAGGTTTTTCACGAGCAGTATCGCAGTGCCGGCAACAGGGCCCAGCGCATAGCCTCCGATCAGCGCGGGGATGTTGCTTAAATCGAGCTTCAAAAAGCCCGGTATCAGCGGAAGCGGCGTTTCAAGGAAACGCAGAATTGTGGCAATGGCCGCCAGCACACCGGCCGTGACGATGAACAATAGTTTTCGTGACGAAGCAGATCTTGTTGACATCAATATTCCTTTCTCAGAGCTAAAAAGGCTCTGAAGCATTCTTCAGAGCCTTGGCATATCTAAAATTGGATACGCTTTCTTCTCTCATCCAGACTATACTGTCGGTTACGGAATTACACCGTATCAGCTTTCGCTCGCGGACTATCACCGCCGGTAAGGGAATTTCACCCTCCCCCGAAGACATGCACTAATTAAATTTTATTTATTTTACATCTATTCTATAATAAAGTCAATTTGTACGATTCAACTTTTTCAAAAATATCTGCAAATCATTGATGTCGCTGAATATCCTCCCGTCTTCCAGCTGCTCCTGCTGCTGCTTGCTGAGTTTTGCAAAGTCTATATCCACATCGATATAAACATCCTGCTTATCCGTCCCGGCTGCCGTACGATATACGGCGAGTTTATCCGCGTTTCTCTTCAGCAAAAAATGTTCCGGGCAATAACACTCCAGTCTCTTTTTCAGCACAACCTCATCGGCGGAAAACGACACGATGACGATATCAGGATATTTATTTTTGAGCTTTGTGAACGTCAGCCCGATGATATCGGGATCGGGCTGCGTATCGACATATAAATGATGTCGGCACATCTCGTATTCATAATCCCACGTGATCACGGCATCAGCGGCAATGCGGTCGTTGTCTGCTTCGGCTTGTACAGCCTCATCATCATCGTCCGCCTTTTCAGCCACAACGCGCGGTTCGCTGTCGGCAATTAAATAACCGATGAGCCCGGAAGCCGCGATTACCGTCAGCATGATTAGAAATATGATGAGCTTTCTGTGATTTCGAAAGAACATAAAAATAATACCCCCGTGACACATCCGTCTTCGGGGGTATTTTCTGTCGGGGTCAAAGCTTTTATTCGTCCATTTCCGCGTTGTGATAAACGTTTTGGACATCGTCATTGTCTTCAAGCATATCAAGCATCTTTTGCACGCCCTGCTCGATATCCTCCGTGACCTTCACTGTGTTGGAAGGCACAAGCTGTATTTCTGCCATGGCAAATTCGAATCCCGCTTTTTCGAGCGCGTCATAAACCTGCGAAAATGCTGCCACATCCGTTGTGATTTCCATCGCGTCTCCGTCGTCTTCAACATCATGAGCGCCCGCGTCAAGAGCCGCCATCATAAGCTCGTCCTCATCAAGGCTGTCCGTTTTTTCTATGATGATGACGCCTTTTCTCTCAAACATCCATGCCACACAGCCCGTCGCGCCGAGCGAGCCGCCGTTTTTATCAAAGCTGTGGCGAACCTCTCCCGCGGTTCTGTTGCGGTTGTCTGTAAGAGCTTCAACGATCACAGCCACACCGCCGGGGCCGTATCCCTCATAGACGATCGATTCATAGTTGATATTTCCCAGCTCGCCCGCCGCCTTTTTAATGGAGCGCGTGATGGTATCGTTGGGCATATTGTTTGCTTTAGCCTTCGCCACCACATCTTTAAGCTTGGAGTTGCCATCCGGATCTGCCCCGCCTTCTTTAACAGCCACCGCAATCTCTCTGCCGATTTTTGTGAAAATCTTACCGCGTTTTGCATCGGTACGCTCTTTCTTATGTTTGATATTTGCCCATTTGGAATGTCCGGACATATGTCACCTCTTAAAAAAATCTCTTGGTATCATAACACAAAACGCTTATGGGTGACAATGCTGTTGTTTGAGCCGGGGTTAAGGATTATTGAGCATGCTGTCGGGCAGAAGGTTGAGCATATCATCGGTATTCGCCACATCCACATAGCTCTGCGGCACATCGCCGATGATGATGGTTTCCGAGATGAGCACCTGTGTGGATATCTCCACGGTTTGTGCCGTATTTCCGACGAGTATCCGCACCGTCGCATTGAGCACGATGAATATCTTTTGCCGGGTCTGATTGATACCCGCAGCTTCGAACTCCGTCTTGAAATCCGTCGTGACGGAACCGACGGGTTCCACGCGCACTTCGACGGCGGGTCCCCGCCCCGTGAGCATCTGCCCGCCTAGCACGGTGCCGAGCGGAATGCTGATCCCCTGTTCTCCGATGTTCAAAATTTTATCCTGCGCCGTAATGGCTGTGCTGGCGGCAAGATTGTTCATGAGAACAGTATTTGCGCTGACAAGTGTGATTTTTCCCTGATCGTCTTTTTGGATGTTAATCAAATCCGAATACGAAATATCGTTTCCTATTGTTTCGCGGACTGCTTCGTTCATGGCTTTCACCGCGATGGCACGTAGCCGGGCTTCAGACAAACTCAATATGGTCGGCCGGATTGTATTGTCAACCAAGATATATCCCACCACTGCCAAAGCAATGAAGAAAACTAAAATCCAAATTTTAAAATGGTGCCTGCGTTTTTTCATTTTATCACCTTGTTTACAGTATGCTGACCGCCGCATTATTAAGCACTTGAACTGAAAATGTAAATAAATCGCGACAATGGTGTCGCATCGATGCAAGTATGGTATAATTGTTACGAATAAATCTTGATTAAAGGTGTCATTGCATGATTAACGATAAATACGAGCATCGTCAAAACAAAGGTGCCGATAAAAAAGCCGGGGCTTTCTTTTCGGCTATATGGCGTACTGCGAAACGTTATTTTATGACAGTTATCCTCTGGCTGCGCGGAGAAAAACCGGACAACGCAAGGCACTCGGTCTCCGCTTCATCCGAGACGGTTGTGTTTGACTATGTGAAAGAGCCGGAGATTCGCACGAAATCAAAGAAAGTCCATCCCGCGCACACGGTGCCCCGTATTTCAAAGGAGCATTTATCCGGCGAAGGCAAGGAGCATATCAATATGTTCCGCGCCCGCAAAAGACGAGACGGCGTGGTGATCAATGTGGCACTGACGTCATTTAAGCTGATACTTATTGTCATATTCATGTTCGGTGCCGCCGGTTTTGGTACGGTGATCGGCATTGCCAAGGCTTATATGGAAACAACGCCGACGCTTGATACGGAAAAAATTGAAGAACAGGCGGAAACCTCATATCTTTACGATTGCAACGGCAACGTGATGACGCCGTATTCGGGCACGGAAAACAGAGACTTGGCCAGCCTAGATGAAATCCCCCTCACGCTGCAGCGTGCGGTTGTCGCGATTGAAGACGTGCGTTTTTATTACCATAACGGCGTCGATTTTAAAAGGCTGCTCGGCGCTTTCATCAGCAATCTGATGAATAACAACGTTCAGGGCGGCAGCACGATCACGCAGCAGCTGATTAAAAACAGAATGCTGACCACCGAACGTACCTACAAGCGCAAAATTCAGGAAGCGTATTTGGCGATGCAGCTTGAGGAAGAGTACGACAAAGACGAGATTCTCGAAGCTTATATGAATACGATATTCCTCGGCGAATCCAATTACGGCGTTAAAGCGGCCGCAAAGGATTATTTCGGGAAGAGTCTCGATCAGCTGACATTGCGGGAATGCGCCATGCTGGCCGGTATCACGCAGTATCCGTACTCGTATAATCCGCGCCGTGGTTATTATGTCAAAAAAGACCCGTCGCCCGTGGAGAAGCGCACCGACAAAGTTCTCACAGCCATGTACAAGGCGGGTTATATCACCAAAGATGAATACGAATATGCCCTGCACGATACGGTAACCGTCCGGGAGCATTCCGACGTGAGCGGTATGTATGAGCATCCGTATTTTGTGGAATATGCGATCTATGATGTGATTACGCATTTTCTCAAACAGCGTGGGCTGCAAGATACAAAGGAAAACCGTGCCGCAATCGAAACCGAGATCCGCACGAGCGGCTATCAAATTTTTACAACGATGGATCCCAATATTCAATCAGCAGTTGAGGATACTCTGAGAACCTGGGATAAATACCCGAAGCTTGAAGATGAAAGCGCTTCTGTGAAACGCACGCACAATGCCGACGGCAGCATTACCGAAACGAAGGAGCCGCAGGCGGCCGCAGTGGTTGTCGATCACACAACGGGCCAGCTCAAAGCTGTTGTGGGCGGCAGAGACAAACCGGAAGCGAAAAAAACGCTGAACCGCGCTTATCAAACCACAATGCCGGTTGGTTCTTCAATCAAGCCTATTGCCGTGTATGCGCCCGCAATTGACAAAGGCCATTCCGACGGCCTTGTCGTGCCCAATATGCCTGTTAAAATTGAAGGCTGGGATGACGGCGGCGGCAAAGGTTATCCGGCGGGCGGGTCTTCCAAATACGGCCCCATTACGCTGCACAATGCGCTTGTCAATTCATTGAACAGCGCGACGGCTTATACGCTGCTTCAGTATGTGAAGCTCGATGATTCTTTCAATTATCTTGTCAATACGGGCATCACCCCGAAGCACATACAAAAAACGGCCGCGGGCCTTTCTCTGGGTACATCGGGCATCACCCCCATAGAGATGGCGGGTGCCTATGCGACGATTGCCAACAGCGGCGAGTATCTGGAACCGCTGTCGTTCACCGTAGTGAAAGACAAGGACGGCAACGTGATTCTAAACGCGGATGATATCCGTGAGGAACGCCGCGTTTTCAAAGAGTCCACTGCATATATCGTCACACAGATGCTTGTCGATGCGGTGGATCACGGAACGGGTACCAAAGCCAAAATCAGCGGTATGACGATCGGCGGCAAAACGGGCACGAACCAAGACGCCAAAGGCGTTTTCTTCGCGGGTATATCGCCTTACTATACGGCCACGCTCTGGATCGGACATGACGATTACAAACCGCTTGACAGCCAGGTGTATGCATCGAGCTCCGCTGCGCCTCTCTGGCGGGAATTTATGTCCAAGATTCTCGAAGGGAAGCAGGATGCCCCTATTATCAATAAGTCACTAGACGAACTGGGCCTTGAAATGGTTGATATCTGCTCCGTTTCGGGTTTGCGCGCCACCGCTGCCTGCGCGGCCGATCCCACTCATGGCGCTGAAGCGGCTTACTTCCTCAAGGGCACCGCGCCAATTGAAGAGTGCAATGTGCATTACCTGCTGAAGATATGCCCGGAAACCGGAAAGCTCGCTACGCCGTACTGTGAGGACGCTCTGGGGGCGCTCGAAGCGAAATCATATGTTATGCTGCCGCCGGAATCGATTTACTGGCAGTTCGCCTCGGTAGACCAGCGGCTAAAATATATGCCGAATCTCATTGCCACGCCCGCAAGCGGAACACCGCTCAGCGAGATTATGACTGACCCGAGCACACCGGAGTATTACCAGTTCTTCTGCGACAAGCACACGCTCGGTTGGTGGCAGGAACAGACAAGCCGAACCAATGCGGTCAACGCGGCGAACGCGCAGATCAATGTATCAAGCGACGTTCTCTCAAATCCCGCGTATGTCATGTCTTATGAAGACAAGACCAGCCTGTCCGGCAAAATCAGCGAACTCCAGCAGCTCATCGCCGACAGCACATCAACATCCGGCGCTATCGAGCAGAAAACATACGAGCTCGAGACGCTGACCAGCAGACTGCTGGCACTTTACACACCGACGACACCGCCGGCCACATCGCCTTAAGTCAGGGCATATAATTGTCTTCTGTCAGCATCGTGATCTTGACACCTACGGAGGGCGGCCCGCAAAGCCGCTCTCCTTCTATTTCTATATCGGGATGAACCGGAATCACATAATATTCGTATGAGCACCCGTACTCCGCTGAAAAATCGATAAAGGATATTTTGGATGACGCTCCTGAGGATTCGCCGATTGTCTCGACGCTTCTGTCTGTGAGATTTTTTCGCATAATCCGGTATATAATAAAGTTTTCTTTGGGCGTGAAGCTGATATTTGGCATGCCGCCGTCTCCGATGATGACGCTTAAGTCGTCCGGCGGAGACGGTACGGCCCAGTATGACGTGTATTGAGACGGCGCACTCTCTTTTGTGAAATACTCAAGCATCGTTTGATCATCCGGAGTAAAAGCGCTGGCCAGCATGGGCTGGCTGCCCTCCTTAAGCGACTGAATATCAATTTTGGCTGCAATGATATTGTCTGGCTGCGAAAAATCAGGCGCTTTTCTGTCTTTGTATATATTTGCGAATAGCTGCTGGAGCAGTTTAGCCGGATACGTGCCGCCTGTCACATCAGACGGCAAACAATGGGATTCATCGGTACTGTCAAATCCCATCCAACAGCACATCGTATATTCGGGATTATACGCCACAGTCCACGCATCCTTATTATCCTCTCCCGCGCCTGCGGTTCCTGTTTTGGCCGCAATAGGCACGCTTTTTACAGCAACCCTCTTGGCCGTCCCAGAAGTGACCGCACTTTCAAGCATCGATGTCATCAGATAGGCCGTTTCGGGTGCAAGCACACTCTTTCTCGTTTTTGGTCTTTCGTAAACAACATCCCCTCTCCCGTCTTCGATTTTTGTGATACAGGACGGCAGTGAATAATATCCGCCGTTCGCGAACGGCGTAAATGAATTGGCAAGGCACAGCGGCGATATGCCCGTTGTAAAGCCGCCCAGCGCCAGCGTCAGCCCTTTATCCTTCTTGTCGAACGAAATTCCGACCTGTGACGCATAAAGCTTTCCCGTTTCCACACCAAGCGCATCAAGCACGCGTACAGCCGGCAGATTGAGCGAATTCGCGAGCGCCTCACGCAGTGTAACCCAGCCTTCATAGTTGTCCGAAAAATTTTTGGGAACATATCCGTTGAAATCTTCTTTTTCGTCAAGCACGAGCGTGGCGGGTGTGTAACCGAGTTTTTCTATCGCGGGCGCATAAACCATGACGGGTTTGATGGCCGAACCGGGCTGACGCTTGATATCAATGGCACGGTTGATACCGCGGCGCGTTTCGTAGCTGCGCCCGCCCATCACGGCCCTGATTTCTCCTGTTTTGCTGTCCAGTATGCATACGGCAGCCTGACACGGCTCGCCGTCGGCCGCGTTTGACGGAAAATTAGCTGCTTTTTTAAAAACCGATTCTAAGTTTTCCTGCATACCCTGATCAAGCGTTGTATAGATACGGAATCCGGTAGAAAGCAGTTCTTCACTGTCCAGTGAAAGTATATTTTCCGCTTCGGCAAGCACCATGTCCGTATAATAGCCGTATTCAACCTCTTCTTTTTCGGCAAGTATCACCGCTTCGGATTCAGCTTCTTTTTCTTGGCTGTCAGAAATCATTCCCTGATCGTGCATACAGGAGAGCACAAGGTTTCGCCTTTGTATAGATTTTTGCATATCAATATGCGGCGCATAGTGAGATGGTCCCTTGATGATACCTGCCAGCAGCGCCGCCTGAGACAGCGTCAGCGATTTGGCACTGATGCCGAAATATGTTTTGGCTGCCGCTTCAATGCCGTAAGCCCCGTGCCCAAAATAGATATAATTCAAATACATTTCCAGTATTTCATCCTTCGTGTAAACCTGCTCTAGCTTATAGGCCATCACAGCTTCCTGAAGCTTTCTTGACATTGTTTTCACACCTGTCAGGCTCGTGTTTTTCACAAGCTGCTGGGAAATGGTGCTGGCCCCCTGCTTTAAGCTGCCGCTTTTCAAATCTTCAATAAGCGAACCGATAATACGACCGATATCCACACCGTCATGCTCATAAAACCGCGCGTCCTCAATGGCAATAAACGCGTTCTTCACATGCTCCGGGATCTCCTCCACAGGGATATAAACACGGTTCTGCTTGTTATAAAGCGCCGCTGTCTCTGCCCCGTTTTTATCATAAATCAGCAGCGTCTGCTGCATCTCGGCAATTTTATTCGGGTCAAATTCTTTCCATTCCTCCAGCCCCATCAGATACGAAACAACAAATGCCGTTCCCGAAAGCCCCAGCGTGAGAAAAACGAGCGCCGTGTATTTGATGACTGTGAATGTTTTATGAATAATACGTGAGAAAAGTCTCTGGCTGTGGCTGTGCTTCCCCATAGCTGCGGTACCTTCTTTTATATATGGCATACGAATTTATGCTCTCCGAAAACCTTGAGAATATGTTGTTTCGACAAGAACCATATTGTGTCATCAAAACTAGATCTCTTTCGGCAAAATCTCCTAAAGGAAATAGATTGCCATAAAAGAATACGTTATGGATCACATGAAAGGACAACGATTTATGCACATTAGAGTGACACAGCAAAATGACTCTGCCACTGCGCATTTGTTCGGCGAGCTCGACCATCACAGTGCCGAACAGGTTAAAGACGAACTTGATACGCTGATTCGCCGTTTTAACGACATCAATTTGATACTTGATCTAAAAAACTTGAGCTTCATGGATAGTTCCGGACTGGGGGTCATACTCGGCAGATATAAGAAGCTTAAAGCCAAAGGCGGCAAGATGTATATCAAAAATGCGAATCCGCAGATTGAAAAAGTGTTTACTGTCAGCGGAATCTATCAAATCATTAAAAAAATTAAGTAACGGGGGCTCATATGGAATTCAAAAACACCATGGAATTAAGGCTACCCAGCCTTTCCGTCAACGAAGGCTTCGCGCGCAGCGTTGTCGGGGCATTCGCCACTCAACTCGACCCGACGCTCGAGGAGATCGCCGATATCAAAACCGCCGTATCCGAAGCCGTCACCAACGTCATCGTTCATGCTTATCCGGATAAGCTCGGAGAAATCCGTCTGTTTGCTTCGCTGGAAAACCGTTTGATCAGCGTCGTCATTGAAGACAAGGGTGTCGGTATCCTTGATATTGAGCAGGCCCGGCAGCCATTCTTCAGTACAGCCGGAGATGAATCGCGTTCGGGCATGGGTTTTACGGTCATGGAAACGTTCATGGATGAGGTCACAATTCAATCGGTGCCCGGAAAAGGCACAACGGTGAAGATGAAGAAAACGATCGGAGCCGCGGAATAAGCTGATGGACGAAAAAGGGGTGCTCTCCCATGAAGAGAGCCTGCGGCTGATCAAAGCCGCCCAGCGCGGAGACGTCAGCGCCAAAGAAAAGCTGATTGTCCGCAATACGGCGCTGGTTAAAAGCATTGTCAGGAAATTTTTAAACCGCGGCGTGGAATTTGAAGACCTCATGCAGATCGGAAGTCTTGGGCTCGTTAAAGCCGTGCATGGTTACGACCCGAAGTTTGAAGTCCGATTTTCCACCTATGCCGTGCCTATGATCGCAGGAGAAATCAAGCGGTTTCTGCGCGACGACGGCATTATTAAAGTCAGCCGTTCATTGCGTGAAAAATCATTTGAAATTTTCAGCATCAAGGAAAGAATGAAGGCTGAGTTAAAACGGGAACCGACTATTGAAGAACTTGCCGAGCGTTTGCAGATGTCTGCTGAAGATATCGTGTTTGCCATAGAGGCTGTGCGCACACCTGTCTCTATCTATGAGCCGGCATTCGATGACGACAATTCAAAAACGCTGCTGATTGATACGATGTCGGAAAATACCGACAACGATATGATCGACACCATCCTTTTAAAAGAGTTGATACAACGATTGGACCCCAAAGAGCGGCGGCTGATTATGCTGCGCTTTTACAGCGATAAAACACAAATGGAAATTGCTGAGATTCTCGGCGTTTCTCAGGTTCAGGTGTCACGGCTCATTTCCAAAACACTCGAAAAATTACGAAAATCCGCCCTGTAAATTTCATTATATTTTTGATTTCCGCGAGAGATAATATCAATAACGCTTGCAGACGGGCAAGCAAATGACGGCTTACATTAAGGAGCGTTTTTTGGGGTGCGTAAGAGGTGGTTGATGACATTGATTATCTGCGTTTTTATCGGCGCTATTGCCATAGCCGCCATGCTTTTGCTTCGGCCTCATCTGAACACTTATGTGGATGCGTGGTTTGTGTAAGTCAATCCACTCGACCCGCTGAAAGGAAAAACATGAAGGACTTCGTGCAGATGCCTGAGAACAACGCGGGCACTTTAAAAAACGTTGAAGAAACCGAAGAGTATGACAAAGCCGTGCCCGAGCGGCAAAAAAAGATTTAAGGCGGCCATATGGATATTAAAAAGAATGTGGACGAAACAAATTATCAGCAATATGTGAAAGAAAATATGCCCAAAAGTCATCTGTTAAAGGAATGCGTGATGGCTTTTATTGTCGGCGGACTGATTTGTGTGTTTGGAGAAGCGATCAACGATTTTGCAAAGAACGTGATAAAGCTCGATGAAGAGGGCGTGAACGCTTTCCGTTCGGCTGTATTGATATTCCTCGGCGCTTTGTTTACGGGTATCGGTATCTACGACGTGCTTGGGCGGTATGCCGGAGCCGGCTCGATTGTGCCCATTACGGGGTTTGCGAATTCAATCGTTTCCCCCGCGCTTGAATACAAATGGGAAGGCTACATTCTCGGCGTCGGTGCGAAGCTGTTTACCATAGCAGGGCCGGTTCTCGTCTATGGCATCAGCTCATCCGTGCTTGTCGGCGTTATTTATTTTTTAATTGGAGGCCGATGATATGGGACTCAGATTAGGACCAAGAACCGTTCAACTCAGCTCCCCTCCCAATATACTGTCGTCGATATCCGTTGCCGGCAAAGCAGAAAAAAACGGCGCGTACGGGCTGTCTTTCGATATCACGTTTGACGATGACCTCTGGGGTGAAAAAACCTATGAGCTCGCCGAAAGAAAAATGCTGCAAAAGGCGGTGGAAACAGCGATTGAAAAGGCATCGCTCAAATCCAACGATATTCAGTATTTGTTCGGCGGGGATCTGCTTAATCAGATCATATCCTCCGGGTTTGCCGCAAGGGAGCTTGGCATACCTTTTATCGGCCTGTACGGTGCCTGCTCGACAATGGCGGAATCGCTGATGCTCGGCGCGATGGCGGTTGACGGCGGATTCGCCCAGTACGCCGTATGCGCCACAAGCAGCCATTTTGCCACGGCGGAAAGGCAATTCCGCTATCCGCTTGAACTTGGCACGCCAAAAACGCCCACATCGCAAAATACGGTGTCTGCGGCGGGTGCGACGCTACTCACCTCGCTTCGCGGGAATTATCCCGCCGTCACCCATGCCACAACAGGACGGGTGGTGGATATGGGGATCAACGACGTGAATAACATGGGCGCGGCGATGGCACCGGCAGCCGCTGAAACGATCATCTGCCACTTGGATGAAACGCAGCGCAAGGATGATTATTACGATGCGATTATCACCGGCGATCTCGGCACCTTCGGCAGTGAATTATTGATGAAGCTCACAAAAGATGCGGGCCACGATCTGAGCGCCGTCCATAAAGACTGCGGCGCAATGATATACGAAGGCGATCCGTTGGCGCACTGCGGCGGCAGCGGGTGCGGATGCGGCGCGTCGATGCTTAACGGATATTTTCTCAATGAAATGCGGGGCGGCCGCCTGAATAAGATACTCTTTGTGGCGACGGGCGCGCTGCACAGCCCCACAAGCGCGCTGCAGGGGGAAACCATCCCCTGCATCGCGCAAGCAGTCTCAATCGAAATGGGGTATGGACAATGAATTACTTAACGGCATTCTTGGTCGGCGGGCTTATATGTCTGGTGGGCCAGATACTGCTCTCAAAAACAAACCTGACGCCCGGACGTATTCTCGTCATATTCGTTACCGCGGGCGTGCTGCTCACAGCTGTGGGCTTGTATGAACCGCTCGTAAAATTTGGCGGAGCGGGCGCACAGGTGCCGCTCACGGGGTTTGGCTATGCGCTTGCGAAAGGCGCTTTTAAAGGTGTGGAGGAAGCGGGGCTTCTTGGCGCGCTGTCGGGCGGCGTGGTGGCGACAGCAGCGGGCATTGCTTCCGCCGTGCTGTTCGGGTATCTTGTGGCCTTGATATTTAAGCCAAAGACAAAAAAATAAAGCCCTCATTTTAGTGCTTTATCCTAAAAATATTGTTTCCCTATCCATTATCAGATGAGGGAAACAATAACAAACTAATTAATTGAAGGCACACATCAGACAGCCGATCAATTATTAACAGCCAAGGGTATTGCGGTACAATCTCTCGTAAAGAAACCGCCAATACCCCGTCCTCTCTATCGTTTCACCTATCGTGATCCTCCCATCATCAGAGGACGTCACGTTAACGTTACTTTGAGAGCGCTTATTCAGCACTTGTGATGTGCTTTACTTTTTCGATAATCTCCTTAAGCGGGTTTTCATCGAGCACATTGTTGCGCTTCGCCCCCTGAAAACAGAGCACAAGCGAACCGGGCCCCGCATGCAGCCCGAGCACGGGTGTTAAAAAGTCCAGTCGGACTTCTTTCAGCTTCGGGAAAATCTCCATCACTTTATTTTTGAGCGTCAGCGCGAGCGATACATTGCCGCCGTGTGCAATGTAAGCGCTCTGTGTGAAATCTGAAGAATTCTTCCTCATCTTATCAGCCATCATCGCTACAGCCTGCCGTGTGCCGCGAGCGTTCATCATAAAGGTGAGTTTTCCCTCACTATTGACGAACAATATGGGCTTCAAATGCAGCAGGCCACCCACCAGCGCTTTGATGTGGCTGATGCGCCCGCCACGGAAAAGGTATTTTATATCGCCCACAGTAAAAATCAGATTGTACTCGTCTTTTATGCGCTCAATATACTCACAGGTTTGCTCGAGCGTGGCGTCTGCACAGTTTTCCATAATATTGTATACCATCAGCGTCACGGCGAAGCAGCCTGTCCTCGTATCCACCACCTTGACCTTGGCTGTGTATTTCTCGTTGAGCTCATCGGCTGCGATGCATGCGCTCTCATAGGAACCGCTGACATTGCTCGAAAGTGCCAAATGCAGGATATCCTTCCCCTGCGCCAAAACAGGCTCCCAGGCCTTTTTGCAGCTTTCAGGGTTGGCTTTTGACGACTGAGCGAGATGCCCCGCGCTCAGCATATCGTAAAGTGCCTGCCGCTGCTCGTCGTTATCAAATTTATCTTCATGCTCAACGCCGTCGAGCGTATATGAAAGATAGACCATAAGAATTTGATGCGTGTTTAATTCTTCCGCCGTAAAGCATGCTGATGAATCGACACTGATGACAAAGTTTTTCAATAGTTTTGACTCCCCTCTATCATGTGAATATGCTTGTTCATACTATAGGTTTCATGGCATCTGTGCAAGGTAAAAAACAATACTTTAACGAAAGTTTATTTTTTATTCATATTATTAACGAAAACGAGAGATTTATTCTAAGCTTGTTATTCAATAAACATTGGTATATCATGACATGTGTTCACATACTTAGCACACCTATTGATCAGTTGACATGGGTTGTTTTATGAAAGAAAAATTACAATACTTTTAAAAGAAGATCAGATCAACTTCAATATGTTTCGCTGTTTCAACCGGTATCAAAAAGTGAGCAAATGCTGGCGAAAAGATAATTCCGGATGGTTTTAAAAGACACCCCTTCATAGAAAACTGGAGCGTAAATGATTTAGATCATCTGGACTCTTGTCTAGAACAGACGGCGGCTGCAGGCGGCGCAGTCATCGGCGCTTTTGCCGATGATAAGCTTGTCGGGTTTTCGTCTAGTGAAAGCGGTTTTTCGGTGACCAGCAGCAATATCTGCAACTCTCTAATCTTCACGTCTCCTCTGAGTATAGATCTCTCGGCATCGGTAAAAAGCTGTTTTTTCTGTCTGCTGACAAGGCAAGAGAAATGGGAGCCAAAAAGCTATATATCTCCGCGCTTTCGTTGGAAGAAACGCAGGCATTTTATAAAGCGATGCAATGCAGCGAAGCGCAGGAATACAATCAAAAGCTTGCCGATGCAGAGCCCTGTGACTGTCAGCTCGAATTCCGATTATTGTAGTATCTTTCGATTAACTATGATGCCAACAAAAAAAGCCCTTGAAACCAAGAGCCTTTCTGGTGCCGAAGACCGGACTTGAACCGGTACGGTGTTGCCACCGCGGGATTTTAAGTCCCGTGCGTCTGCCGATTCCGCCACTTCGGCAAAAAGT
>JAEZNC010000014.1 GCA_023441905.1 Bacillota bacterium
ATCGACGAGATCAACAGCCTGCTCGCTTTGATCGGGCTCAATATTTTATACAAGAAAAATGCGAAGTAACGGTGAGGGGAAACAAATGAAACAAGTCAACATTGCGCTGATTGGGCTCGGGACGGTCGGTTCGGGCGTATACAGGACAATCGAGATGCAAAAAAGCTATATCGAGCATAAGGAAGGCCTGTCGCTGAATTTGAAAAAGGTGCTCGCGCTGGCTTACTCGATTGATATTCCTGACGAGCTTAAAGCCAGGGATTTTTATAAAGACATCATCGAAGATGATTCGATCGATGTGGTGATTGAGCTGATCGGCGGCGTGAACCCGGCCAAGGAGTTTGTGCTCGAATCGCTCAAGGCGGGCAAAACAGTGGTGACCGCGAATAAGGAACTGCTCGCGCGCCACTGGCCGGAGCTTAATGCGGCGGCGCAAAAGAGCGGCGCGGGGCTTTACTTTGAAGCCAGCGTGGGCGGCGGCATCCCGGTTTTAAGAACAATTTGGGAGAGCTTTCAGGCCAATGAGCTGACTTCGGTCATGGGCATTATCAATGGCACCACCAATTATATCCTCTCCAAAATGGAGGAGGACAAAGCGAGCTACGAAGCGGTGCTCAAAGAGGCGCAGCAGCTTGGGTTTGCGGAAGCGAACCCCAAAAGCGATGTGGAAGGCCTCGACGCGATGTACAAGCTGTCGATACTTTCATCCATGGCGTTTCATGCGCGTGTGCCTGTGGAATACATCTTCTGCGAGGGCATCACAAACATCACGCTGGAGGACATCGCGTACGGCAACGAGCTCGGGTATACGGTGAAGCTGCTGGCCATCGGCAAAAAGCGCGGCAAAACGATTGAAGCGCGCGTGCACCCCACGATGATCCCCAAAACGCACCCGCTGGCCTCGGTACGCGGCTCATTCAACGCGATTTATTTACACGGCAATATTGTGGACGACGTGATGCTGTATGGGCGAGGCGCGGGCGATATGCCCACCGCGAGCGCGGTGGTTTCGGATGTCATTTATGCCTCGAGCCAGGCCAAACACCGGTACACATCGTTTTATAATGATGTGAAGGTGTCGTCTGAGCTGTCGTTTGAGAACAACTGGGAGTGCGAATTCTTCATTCGCATCAGCGTGCAGGATTCTCCGGGTGTGCTCGCGAAAATTGCGAGCGCTTTCGGAAAGCATGGTGTGAGCATCAACTCGGTGGTGCAAAAGGGCCAGACCGGGGAAAGCGTGCCGCTCATTTTCGTGACGCACCGTGCCAAGGAGATTTCGGTCAAGTGCGCAATGGACGATATCCGCTACATCCCCGAAGTTATCAAGGTGGCCAATGTGATCCGTGTGGAGAAATAAACCTTAAGATTCCAAAAGGAGACGAAGGTTATGGTGATTCATAGCGCAGACATGCAAAGCGAACAAAGGGAAGCGATGCGGGGCGGTCCCGGGCATGTGGATATCCGTCACATTGTGGATGCGGATAGCTTGCCATCAAAGTCCCGCCTGTTTTCGCTGGTGACGCTGGAGAAAGGCTGCGGCATCGGGCCGCATGCGCACAGCGCGGAAACGGAAATCTTCTATGTGCTTGAAGGCGAGGGTGTGCTCGACGACAACGGCGTATTAAAGCCGTTTGCTAAGGGAGACTGCAACGTCTGCGGCGGCGGCGCGACGCACGCGGTGACCAATGAAAAAGATGCGCCGCTTCGTATGATTGCGGTGATTATAAAGGATTGAGCAAAATGAGTAAACACGAGGCTTGGGCTTTTTCCAAGTCTCTTTTTTCTAAGCCCCGAAATGCCGGAGCAACGGAGCCAGTAACGGAACAGATAAAGCTGTTTTATTGTGTTATCGCTGATTAATACGGAACGCTATCTTGACGGCCGCTCTCGTGCTCTGCTGTGTTGCAGAAATATTGAAACAACGCTGTTATTTCCTCGACTTCGCTCCTTGCATAACATGAAGTCCGCTCGTCAATCCACGTTCCTCACCTCATCATTGCTTACATGAGGTGAAGGCGGCACGAAGCGCTGAATGAGTTGAGTGATTCACGTCGAGAAAAAGCAATTCCTCATCAGTCGCCCTTTGGCGACAGTTCCCCCTCGAAGGAGCCTATAAAATCACAACATCAACAAGAAAATCATATATCTGACCTCGCTGGTTTTAAGGTGAAAAGACGCATAGCATCGAGGCAGACCGCGAGTGAGGCATTAGGGCAAATGCAAAAATGTTCAGACTATTGAATTAAAAACCCCGATGGAGCCGGGGAAAGCATCATTCGTTAATTATCAATTCTTAATTCCTAATTTTTAATTCTTTGATACAGCGTCGATCTGCCGCGCAATGTCCGCGAGCGCTTCACGCGCTTCATCGAGCGGCAGTGAATGATAGTCGCGACTGTTCACCGCGTGCCAAAGGCGCAGGTGCAGCTGATTCAGGCGCTGCCGGATGTCGTCAACAGAGCTGTGCAGCTCAGTATACGCCTTCTTTTCTGCGGCTGTCACCGGACGTTTCTTTTCAAAATCGAGTGTATTGAGTATTTCAAAAACTTTTTCGTTATTCATAGCCTAAATATCGATAATATCTCCCGCATACATTCTTTTTGCCCGGGACATCAGCATGAGCTTATCAAGCTGTTTTTTATCTGCGAAGTGTCCCATATATACTTTTTTGATATTATTGTTTTCAAGGTATTTGGCGATGGTCGCAATTTCAAATTCAGGCTCTTTCATAGTATTATGCTTGCCTACACCGTTTAAATGAACGCCGCCCACCACACCTTTGACCGTACCAAAATCCTCTTGCGCACTCATGAGTATATTGATAAGACCATGGTGCGCACAGCCGGTTAGCACAATCACTCCGTCACTTTGTTTAATGGCGACATATAGCTCATGCTCGAGCTCGTCACCAATAAAATCACTTCCTCTTTTTTCGAGCATCAGCGATGTATAATAAGGCAAACGCCTGAATCTTTTCACACTTGCCAATGTCATGCCTTCGGTGACTTCGATATGATTATTGAAAAATATCAGCCGGTGTGAGTATTTTTCAAAAAAAGCATCGTCTATGCCGCCCGATTGTTCTTTTTTATTCCCCTGTCTAATGTAATAATCACCCCGGACGGCTTTTTTCAAATAGACTTTTGCTTTATTGTTGATGTGAAAGAAAGCTTTCAAGCCGCCGATCTGGGTAAAATATGCGTCAGAGATAATGCAGATATCAATCTTATGCAGATCAATGCCAAGCAGCGTGGCGTTATACACAAAGTTGTCCGATGCTCCCGTATTAAAGAGGATGCGATTCCCCCCATACTCAAAATAAAGGCTCAAACCGTATTCGGCGAGGAACCCGGTATTCCTTTGTTTTTCATTTTCAATTAACGTATATATTTTCATGATTCACCCGGCATAACGCCATTGTTAATTGCATTGTTCGCAGATGTTTGTTATTGCTGTGATACCATGTGTGATTTACATTTACGTCTTGACCATGTTCATACAAAACACGTCGATAATAAAACCCGTATTTAAACAGTTTGTTTTTCTTTGCTGCTTCGGCAGCTTTGGAATCGCTTTAACCACGTCGCAGGAAACAAAGTCTAGGGTGCTTATATCAAAACCGCTTTTTGCGGAAAACGTGTCAGACTGATGAGTATTGATGCTGGCAGACTTTGATGGCACAATATCGGCAGCTTCGCACAAATCGTTGTTTCCGGACATGTGACGAAGCGCACGAAGCTTTTTACTATTTGCGCCAGCTAGAATGTTCATTATTGATAGCCTCCGAAGCTCAATACTATTTTATCACCAAAAATTTTATAACACAACCCGTTGTATGTGAATAAAAACGAAACATGGTCTATGGTTAATTTATGCGGGGCGTCAGGCCGGAATGATATCACAGAGCTTATTTTCCGCCATAGAATGTTAGTATCTATGAAAGCACAAGGAGGATAAGGACATGGCCATTGATCTGGCGAAATTTATTGTGGACGACGCATATATCCTGATTCCGGTGCTGTATGTGATTGGCAGGCTGCTCAAAAAAACACCCGGCGTGCCCGACTGGCTCATTCCGTGGATACTGCTTGCACTCGGTATGACGGGCGGATTTTTCCTGAGCGGAATGCAGATTGAAGGATTGTTGCAGGGCGTGCTGGTGACGGGAGTGACAGTATTCACTCATCAGCTTTATAAACAGACGGCGTGCAAATCAAAGAGAGATTTGCCCAAAAAGGGCATCAGAGGCCATAGACCACGTAAACGCTGAGTCTTTATCCGGTTTTGCCGGATAAACGAAGCCGCCTGCATGAAAAGATAAATGAATCTGCAAAAGAACTGCACTTTATTACAACCGCCGAGTATGATATAAACGAGGCTGTTATGGGATCCCTGACCGAAGTCGTGAAGACGGAAGATGAAGACCAAAAAAACTATTGACAGGTATAGACAGCTGTGCTAGACTCTAAAAAAGCCAAAACCGGTGATGTGGAATTCAAACCACGGATACGCGCCCCAAGAGAGCAGGCGATGGTGGAAATCCTGCGGAGATGCGGCCTGGCAAATGGACCACGGAGGGTAAGGTGAACGGCCTTTTAGCCAAGTATCCGAAACGTGAGCCAGCGTTAATGGCAGAAAATGTGTTGGCATTTTTGTTTAAGTGGGCTCATTTTGCATGAGTCAATGAAGGTGGTACCGCAGACGACAGTCTGTCCTTTTTAGAGGGCAGGCTTTTTTTGTTTAGCGGGGCATCGCGCAAAGTGCCGGAGATCAGAACGTCGGCTGCCGCAAATAAGCAGTGGCAACCAAGAAGAGAAAAGAAAGGACGAGACAAGAATGGAAACAGTTAAAACAATGGAAAAAAGAAATGTAGAGGTGGCGAAGAAAAAGGGGCTTTCGGCAAGAGACATTCTGCTGATCGGCATACTGCTGGCGGCGGGCTTGGTGCTCAAGGTGTTTGTGGGTCAGGTTATCAACATCGGTATGAAGCCGAACTTTATTATCGCAATGTACTGCCTGATCATACTGCTCGTTAAACCGCGTTTTGTGGAAGCGCTCATCATCGGCTTGCTCGCTGGGGCCATCAGCCAGATTGCACCGGCCGCACCGTTTATCAACCTTGTGAGCGAACCGATAGGCGCTATTGTGATGTATCTGCTCTGCAAAATTCCGATGACAATCAAAAAGTTCTCGCTGCAGCCGATTGTTAATACATTATTAAGCACATTGGCCAGCGGCCTCACATTTATGGGTATCTTGTATGCCGCGTTTTTCCTGGGCGCAGGCGTCAAAGTTCCGCAAACGCTGGTGGCGGCATTGATACTCGTTGGCGGCACGGCGATTGCCAATGTAGTGATTGTGCAGCTGCTGCACATTCCACTGAGTCTTGCTCTGAAATCCAAAAAATAACCACGGAGGAGCCGCTTTGATCTGCATCAAGGATCTTTATTTTCAATACAAAGATAGCGACCGATTTGCGCTCCAGGGCATCAACCTCCGTATTAATGAAGGAGAGTTTGTCGGCATAATCGGCAGCAGCGGCAGCGGCAAAACCACGCTGAGCTGTGTATTAAACGGCGTTGTGCCCCATTACTACGAAGGTGATTTTTACGGCAGTGCTGTGGTTGGGGGACTGGATACAGTCACAGCCACCCCCGTGCAGCTTGCTCAGATTTCCGGCAGTGTTTTTCAAGACATCGACGGGCAGATGGTGGCTTCGGTGGTGGAAGATGAGCTGCTTTTCGGCCTCGAAAACTTCGGAGTGCCGCGCAACGAAATCGATGAGAGAATTGACGACGCGTTGACAACTGTCGGCATCAAAGAGCTCCGCTATCGCAGCATATTCTCACTTTCAGGCGGACAGAAGCAAAAGGTGGCGATCGCGGCTATTGTCGCGATGCGTCCCAAGCTTCTCATTTTGGATGAACCCACGGGAGAGCTGGATCCCAAAAGCAGCCGCATGATATTTGACATGCTAAAAAAACTCAACAGTGAGTACGGCATGACCGTTATTATCGTTGAGCAGAAGATCATGCTGCTCTGCGAATATGTGAAGCGCCTGCTTGTGATGGATCAAGGCACTGTGCTTTTTGACGGGGACGTCCATAAGGTGCTGGAGAACTCTGACGAATTGCGCCGCGTGGGTGTGAACGTGCCGCGAGTGACCTCGCTTGCGAACATTCTGCGCGGCAAAGGGCTGTACAGCGGCCCGCAGCCCGCAAATGTGGACGAAGCGGAAACGATGGTGCGGGAGGTGCTGCCGCATGCTTAAATTCGATCATGTGAGCTTCGCCTATGGCAAAGAGAACACCATTGATGATATTTCCTTTCATATCAATAAAGGCGACTTTGTCGCGATTATCGGGGAAAACGGCGCGGGGAAAACGACGCTGGCCAAGCTCTGCAACGGTTTGCTGAAACCGAACAAAGGCAGCGTGACGGTGAACGGCCTTGATACGCGCACGGCAAGAACGAGCCGGATTGCGCGGTCCGTGGGTTTTTTGTTTCAGAACCCCGACCGCCAAATCTGCCAGAAGACCATACGTGAGGAAATCCTGTTTGGCCTTCAATTCACGGTAGAAAATACGGCGGAACGCGAGGAACGCTGCGAGGCTGTTTTAAAGGAGTTCGGATTTGACGGCAGTCACGATCCGTTTTCAAAAAGCCGCGGAGAGCGCCAGCGCATTGCGCTCGCGTCGTTGCTGGCGTGCGAGCCTGAGGTGCTGATACTCGACGAGCCCACCACGGGCCTTGACTGGCGCGAGTGCATGCAGATCATGGATCTCGTGCAAAAACGCAGTGCCGCAGGGACCACCGTGCTGATGGTGTGCCACGACATGGAGCTCGTGCAGGATTTTGCGAAGCGCATACTCGTGGTGACGCAAGGCCGCCTGATAGGGGACGGCCCCATGGAGCAGATCATGACGAACGAACCGATGCTTGAGCAGGCTTCGGTGTCGAGCGCGCAGATTCCCGCGCTTGCGATGCGCTTTCACGGTGAATTCGATCATATTTTTACTGCCGAGCAGATGGCTGAAGCGATTGAAAGAAGGTGCGCGCGATGAACGGTTTTCTCGATTACGTACCCGGTATGTCGCTGCTGCACCGTCTGAACCCGTTAAGCAAGCTGATTATTTCACTTGTTTTTTGTATTTGCAGCTTTATCAGTGTCAATCACTTTTATGTGTTGGGTATTATCACCGCCAATCTGCTGCTGGCTCTGCATGCCGGTATGTTCAAGCGCGCGTTTAAAATACTGATGGGGCTTGCCAAATTTTCTGTGGTGCTGGTTATCATACAGCTTCTCTTTATTCAGGATGGAATGGTATGGGTCGCACTGCCGCTTGGTATTAATATTACGGATCAAGGTGTTCTGTTCTCGCTGCTGTTTGTGCTTAGGCTGATTGCGGCGACGATGCCTCTTGCGATGATGCTGTCCATCATGCAGATGTCAGAGCTGTCGGGGGTGCTGGTGGAAACGATGCACATTCCGTACAAATACGCATTCGGGCTGACCACGGCATTCCGGTTTATCCCGATCTTTTTGGCAGAGATGTCTGATATTATGATGGCGCAGACCGCGCGCGGCGTTGAGTTTGACACGAAGAACTTCTTCAAGAAAATACGGCTGCTGCTGCCGCTTTGCGTACCGCTGCTGATCAGCGCGGTAAAACGCATAGACCGCGGCGCGATTTCCGCGGAGCTTCGGGGCTTTAACTGCCGCAAACGCGGATTCAGCTATCACAAATACAATATGAAGCTGATTGATCTCGCGGCCGGGCTGCTCGCAGCCGGTGCCGTGTTTTTAGCCGTTGTGATATAATACGGCGTATAGATTTTATCATATGGAGATGATTGAATGAGCAATCAAAGGCTGTTGATGGGCAACGAGGCCATGGCACTCGGTGCCATCCGTGCGGGCGTGCGTCTTATGGCGGGATACCCCGGCACGCCGTCTACCGAGATACTCGAGACGGCGGCGCGCGAGAACGACGGCTCTTTTTATGTGGAATGGTCGGTCAACGAAAAGGCCGCTATGGAGGTGGCGGCGGGTGCGGCTTACACCGGTGCGCGCGTGCTCGTCACCATGAAGCAGGTGGGCCTCAATGTCGCGTCCGATCCGCTGATGAGCTTAGCTTATGTGGGTGTGAAGGGCGGCATGGTGGTGGTGGCCGCGGACGATCCGGGCCCGATTTCCTCTCAGACCGAGCAGGATACGCGCCATTTTGCCGCGTTCGCAAAGCTGCCCGTGTTTGATCCGTCCAGCCCCGAGGAAGCTTACCTCATGATGGCCGACGCGTTCGCCGTTTCCGAAAAATACGGTACGCCGGTGCTGATGCGGCCCACCACACGCGTGTGCCACGGCTGCGCGAGCGTGGAGCTGCTGCCTAACATCGATATTCCAAAGCCCGAAGGCTTTATCAAAGACCCAAAGTGGGTCATATTCCCGCGTCTCTCGTATCAGAATCACATTAAAATCGAGGCGCGACAGCCGGTGCTTGCAGAAGAACTGTCTGCCTTACCGTACAGCCGCGTGACCGGAAATCAAAACAGCCGTCTCGGCGTGGTGACGGGTGGCATCAGCTACGAATACGTGATGGAAACGTCGGCGGCGGATGATGTGAAGGTGCTCAAAATCGGCACACCGCATCCGTTCCCCGAAAAGCTTGCGCTCGAATTCTTAAGCGGGCTTGACAGCGTTCTCGTGAACGAGGAGCTCGATCCGGTCATCGAGCGTTCACTGCTCGAGCTTGCCGGGAAGCATCACCTGAGCGTGACCGTGAAGGGCAAACTGTCGGGCGACACGAAAAACGCCGGAGAAAACAGCGTGGAGAGCGTCCGCGCAGATATAGAGAGATTCCTTGGCCGCACAACAGAGGCACAGGAACGGTTTGCCGACCGCCCCGCGCTGCCGGTGCGTCCGCCCGTGCTGTGCGCGGGCTGCCCGCACAGAGCCTCGTTCTACGCGGTGAAGCGGGCCGCGCGGGGGAAAAAAGCCGTGTTCTGCGGCGACATCGGCTGCTATACGCTCGGCAACGCGCAGCCGCTCGATATGGTGGATACCTGCCTTTGCATGGGCGCGGATGTGACGATTGCGCAGGGCATCGGCCGCATGG
>JAEZNC010000051.1 GCA_023441905.1 Bacillota bacterium
ACACGCTCTTTTGAGAAAAGCAGCATATGCTCGCGTTCAGTTTTAATCATAAAACGGCACCCCTTTCATCTTGCGCTATTATCTCATACTTTGGGCAATAAGAAAAGGGGCGGGATTTGAGGTGGAATCAGTGGACAGACAGACGCCCATTATGGATGCGGTGGCCTCCGTATGCGCCAGCGCTAAAGTACGGTTTACCATGCCGGGGCACAAGGGTGATACGGGGTTTTTCGGCGGCGACATGCTGCAATGCGATATCACCGAGCTGCCCGGCGCGGATAACCTGCTGAAGCCGACGGGCGCGATACGCGAATCCCAAAGGCTCCACGCCGATTTCATCGGTGCCGCGGCGGTTTACTTCACAACGGGCGGTTCCACGGCCGGCGTGCTCGCCATGCTGTCGCTGTTTAAAGGCAAAAAGGTGATATTTCCGCGCGGCATCCATGTAAGCGCCGCAAACGCGATTCATCTATACGGCATCACGCCGGTGTTTCTGGATGCGCCGCCTTCCGATTATCCGTCAGTAATGGATGCGGCCGGCTTGCGTGAAGCGCTCCAGATCCACAAAGACGCCGCCGCTGTGTATGTGACTTATCCGAATTACTTCGGTCTCTGTTGTGATATCGAAGAGATCGCCAAAACAGCCCACAGAGCCGGGATGGCGCTGGCTGTGGATGCGGCGCACGCGGCGCATTTCGCGTTTTCTCACACACTGCCCGTGTCTCCTGCCAGCGCGGGTGCGGACATCTGGACAGAAAGCGCACACAAAACGCTGCCCGCCATGAATCAGTGCGCCTGCCTTTGCGTCGGCAAGGGAGCGCTTGTGGACGCGCGCGAAGCCGTTGCGGCGCTGTCCATGATACAGACGACGAGCCCGTCTTACGTGCTGCTCTGCTCGCTCGACTATGCACTCGCCTATATGCGCGATAAGGGCGAGCAGGAAATTTACCGCGTCACAAGCCTGCAGCAGCGCTTCGAAGAGATGATCTGCTCGCTTCCGGGCTATACCTGCCCCGAGATCACGCAAAAAGGCGTAGCCGCCCGCGATCCGTTAAAATCGATCATCGACGTGAGCGGCACGGGCCATTCGGGGCTCACCATCAAGGCGATGCTCGCGCGCGAGGGCATCCACGCGGAAGCGGCGGATATGAAGCACATCCTGCTGATGCTGTCGCCCGGAACCACCGCGGCTCATCTGGACAGGCTGTATGAAACGCTGCGCCGGACGGAGCGCATACGCGGCAGAAATTTGTTCTTTTCGCCCTACAGCATGCCCGCACCCGCCAAGTATTCGCCGGGTGCGCGGCATTGGACGCATGTTGAAAAGCTGAGGCTTGAACATGCCCCGGGCCGGGTCAGCGCGTGTGCAGCGGGCGTTTACCCGCCTGCGGAAGCTGTTGTGCTGCGCGGACAAGTCATTTCGTATGAAATTGCGGGATATCTGATTGAGGCGAATCGGCAGGGTTTCGAGCTGTTCGGCGTGGAGGATGCCTCAATTTATGTCTTTAAGGAGAGATCATGATTCACCACATCTCGGGAGCTCACAAGATTTACGATACAGTTTTTATGGATTTTGACGGTACCATTGCGGATACATGTGAGGGCATTTTGAAAGCGGTTAACTACATGTTTTCCCGCATCGGCATGGATAAAAACGACGAGAAGGAGCTTATGCTGTTCATAGGGCCGCCGGTGAAGCAGCATCTGATGGAGTATTACGGCTTTCATGAGCAACAGGCGATTGATGCCTACGCGTATTTTCGGGAATATTACTGGGAAACAGGGCTTTATGAAAGCCGCCTTTTTCCGGGCGTCGAGGATGCCATCAAAAGCATAAAAGCTCTTGGAAAAACACTTTGCGTCGCCACATCCAAGCCGGACATCATGGCGCGCACACTGCTGGAAAGATTCGGCCTTGTGCCGTATTTTGACGGTATATTCTGTGCCGTTCTTGAGAAGGGTATAGTCAGCAAAACGCAGGTGCTGCAATACGGCTTTGAGTGCCTCGGGGGCAAGCCGCAAAGCGCTGTGATGGTGGGCGACCGGTATCACGATATCGATGGAGCCAAAGCGGTCGGTATTGATTCGATCGGTGTGCTGTACGGTTACGGCCATTATGATGAGCTGACCGAAGCCGGAAGCGATTACCTTGTAGACACACCGGACGATTTGGTGCGGCTGCTGGAAGGAGATGGCCGATGAGCGGTCTTTTTATCACATTTGAGGGCGCGGACGGCTGCGGAAAATCCACACAGCTTCGGTTCCTCGCACAATTCCTTGAGGAAAACGGAATCGCGGTGGTGCGCACGCGTGAACCGGGCGGCAGCCTTGTGGCCGAAAAGATACGCGACATACTGCTCGACAAGGAAAACGCCGAAATGGACGGCATGACGGAAGCGCTGCTGTATGCGGCAGCGCGCGCCGAGCATGTGCGTAAGGTGATAAAGCCCGCGCTGCAAAGCGGCAAGGTGGTGCTGTGCGACCGGTTTATCCATTCTTCGCTCGCCTATCAGGGATACGGGCGCGATTTGGGCGTGCCGCTGGTTACGCGTATCAACGAGCCCGCGATCGACGGTTGTATGCCAGACGTCACCATTTTCATCAATGTGCCGCCCGACCACGCTTTCTCGAGAATGAACGCGTACAAGGAGCACGACCGACTCGAAAGCGAGGGGCTCGCTTTTCATGAGCGTGTTTTTGCAGGCTTTACGGCACTGTCGCGCGAACCCGGCATGATATTGATTGATGCGCTCGGAACCAAATTCGAAACGCAGGAAGTCATTCGGCAGCAGTTGATGCCGATATTCAAAGAGAAGGGCCTCCTATGAGCCAAGTCCAGCGCTTCCTCGAAGCGGCTCAAAGCCGCAAAGTCCTCGGTGCTTACCTCCTCGTCTGCGGCCGTCCGGATGTGGCAGCCCGGTATACGAACCTTTTTTTAATGCGGCTGTTCTGCGGCAGCGGCGGCTGCGGCACATGTGTGAATTGCCGTAATGTGTTGGAAGGGCATGTGGATATACTGCGCCTCGGTGCGCCCAAGGTGGCCGAGCTTCGCGATGCGCTCTCGTTTGTGGCTGAAAAACCGTATGAAGGTGCTTACAAGGCTGTGGTGATTGCCGCTGCCGACGAGATGACGCCCGCCGCCGCCAATAGCCTGCTCAAAACGCTCGAAGAGCCGCCCGCAGGTGTTGTTTTCCTGCTGGCGGTACGCTCTGTATCGGGCGTGCTGCCCACCATTGCCTCACGCTGTGCCGTCGTGACGATTGCGCCCGAGCCGGAAGCGAGGGCGGCCATTGCGCGGGTGCTGAACGTGACCGATAACGACGCCGCCATACTCGCCGATCTTTCCGGCGGATACCTTGACGAAGCGCGGCGCATCAAAGATGACACCGCTTTTTTAAGCCGCCGCGACGATGTGCTCTCGCTCACGCACAAACTGCTTTATGCCAAGGGAATGGCCATCAGCACCTTTGCGGATTATCTCGAAAGCGGAAAAGACTCGATCATCGCGCAGCTTTGTGTGATGCAGACGTATTTGCGCGATATACTCATCTGCCAAAAAACGCACAGCGATGCACTGATCGTCAACAGGGACCGGCTCAGCGAGATATGTCAGGCAGCGGGTGACTTTACAAGCGGGGCAATAAGTAATATGATTAATGTCATACTTGACACGGAAAGATGGTTCTTTGTGGCAGTCAATTTCCGGCTGGCCATAGAGAACATGCTTTTTTGTATATTGGAGGAAAAGAATAGATGGAAAAAGTCATAGGCGTCCGGTTTAAGCGTGTCGGAAAGGTATATTACTTCCTGCCGGGCGACATTCAGTTCAATCTGGGCGAGCATGCCATCGTGGAAACAGCACGCGGTATGGAATACGGCGAAGTCGTCATCGTCGACAAGGAAGTCGGCGAGAAGGATATCGTTTCGCCTTTAAAGCAGGTTGTCCGTAAAGCCAATGCCAAAGATGAAAGCAAGCTGGAGGAAAACAAGCAAAAAGAAAAGGAAGCGCTTGAAACCTGCCAGAAAAAAATCGACAAGCACAACCTCGATATGAAGCTGGTGGACGTGGAATACACGTTCGACAACTCAAAGATCATATTTTATTTCACCGCGGAAGGCCGTGTGGACTTCCGGGAGCTCGTAAAGGACCTTGCGGGTGTGTTTAAAACCCGCATTGAACTGCGGCAGATTGGCGTGCGTGACGAAGCCAAGATGCTCGGCGGCCTTGGCCCCTGCGGGCGGCCGTGCTGCTGCTCAAGCTTCCTTGGGGATTTTTCTCCCGTGTCCATCAAAATGGCCAAGGAGCAGAATCTTTCGCTGTCACCCACCAAAATCAGCGGCCTTTGCGGGCGTTTGATGTGCTGCCTCAATTACGA
>JAEZNC010000240.1 GCA_023441905.1 Bacillota bacterium
GGAGAAGGCAGCACGCAGCGTCCAGTCGCCTGATGGCGACACGGATCACTGACAAAGTCACAACTGTCATTCCGATGGAGCTTGAGCGGAAGAGTAATCTCATGGTCAAAAGAAAAAATGTACAGGATGCGCTCTCGTTATCCTCCCTCAGTCGCCTCACGGCGACAGCTCCCTCCAGAGGGAGCCAACAAAACGTGCTAAACTTTTGGCCATTTCACTATGTTGGTACGTTCGCATTACTACGCCGCTTCAGCGGATTGTGAATTTAATGCCGTCATTGATTAATTCATAGTTCAATAACGTACTTTTGTTCCTTACGGTTAGCAGCATGCTTTCCCCCCGCCGATACTGTTGCCGAAAAAATAACCTACTCCGTCTTTTTGTAGAAGAAACCGTAATTCATGCAATGATTGTTATAATAAAAGGAACGGTTTTTACACCGTCCCGCAGAATTCTTAATACTTAATTCTTAATTCAAACTATCTTCTGATCTTATAGCTGTACTGAGGCTTTTTGCGCGGCGCGTAACGCTTACGGCGCTTGTGGTTCTGCGTCAGCAGGCGAAACACGAGAAAGCCGATCAAGCCCGCGGGGACGAGCAGCCAAAACCAGATGCCGGAATGGTCGTTGCTTTTGCTGAGTTTCTCGGGTATCAGCGGCGGCAGTTTGGTGACCGCCGTATCACCGTTCACATTGCTCTCGGTGCCCGCCTGCAGCACATCGCGCGTGGCAACGAGCGGGCCGGTGTACAGCGTTTCGCCTGTACTCTTGCTCTTGTACGTCACGGTTCCGAGCACGGCTTCCTTCTGTATCGGTGCCTGTAAGGTTTCGCCGTTGACGAAAACCGGCACCACCTCCACACTGTCCGTGCCGTTTTGCAAACCGGCTGCCGCGTCTTTTGAAAGCGTGACGGCTGCGCCTTCGCTGGGCTGTGCAAACTCAAGCAATCCGCCTTTTTCATCCATGGATGAGCAGTTTTCCACCTGCTTCTGCACAGGCGGTGTATCCTTTAAAACATCCGAAAGCTTAAGCGTTGTGTAATGAGTGAAGCCGAAATCAAAAAGTTCTTTCGCATCGGGCCATCTCTCCTTGCCATCCGACGTTGTGTCCTTAAACAGCAGGCAAATTAGGTTCATGCCGTCTTTTGTCGCCGAGGCGACCAGACACCCGCCCGCATACTCCGTCGAACCCGTCTTCATGCCGTTGGCATAGGGGTACCGGTACTCGCTGTCCTGAACAAGCAGCTTATTTGTATTTTTATACTCAACGTTATTCTCCGGCAGCGTATACGAAGGCCTGTCCACAATCTCCATAAAGGCCGGGTTTTTCATCGCTGCGGACACGAGTATTTTCATATCGTTCAACGTCGTATAGTGGTCTTCTTTATGCATGCCGTGCGGCGTGACAAAATTCGTATTGTTCATGCCGAGCTCTTTTGCCTTGGCATTCATCATATCGATGAATGTCTGCTCGTTTCCGCCGCCGATATGCTCCGCGACAGCCGTCGCCGCATCGTTGCCCGACACCATCATCATCGCCGTTAATAGGTTCTGCATCTTGATCTTGGCTCCACGCTTTAAATCGCAAGATGAACCGCCCATATCAGCCGCGTGCCCGCTGACCGTGACCTCATCGTTCATATTGCCTTTTTCAAGCGCCAAAAGCAGCGTCATCACCTTGGTGGTGCTCGCCGGTTCCATCTTCTCGTCCGCATTATTTGAAGAAGCCAGTACTCTGCCCGAATCCGCATCGGCAAGCATATAATAAGCCGAAGCCACATTGCCCGTAAATTGAGGCTCGGCTGCAAGCGCTGTTCCGGAGAACATAGCGCAAATTAATATGAGCAATACTATAAAAGAAGTGACTCTTCTCACGATAGATACATCTCCCCAACCGCCTGTATTCATTCCCGAAAATGCTCAAAGAGCATTGGTAGTATAACACTTTTGTAATACTTTGTACATACTTAATAAACATATATAGCCATAGGTAAATAGCAGACCATTATTTTGCCCGTTTTGAATAAAGGGTTAAATTGACTTAATAGCCTTTAGGCAAATGAATCCGTATATTGAATCATAATACAATAAAACAGGGTGTGAAGCAATGAAACATTTTGTAACGAAAGTTTACAGAGCGACGCTGAGTGCAATGAGAATCTGGCCCGCATAATAGGCAAAGGCGCTTATGCTGCCAGCTTTGCCGACATGCCGGCCGCCCAGGGCTTCGAAAGCCAGCAGCATATCAGAAACGGCAAACAGTGCTGCGCCCAGGGCCACGAATATCGCGAAGGTTTCCCCCGGCTGCGGATTCAGCAATATGGCCAGCGCACGCGCAAGCATCGCGCAGAGCGCCGCCGCATAAATCACCACGCCGCCTTTGAGCTTATTGATGCGTACACCACGCAGGGAAAACAGCGTGCCCGCCAGCAGCAGCAGCGCTGCAAACAGGGCCGCGTCGTAAAGGCTCAGAGGTGTTTTTGTGACAAAAGCCGCCGTATAGCTGATATGTGTGAAAAGAAAACAAACCGCTCCACCGGCCAGATAAGCTGAGGAGCGGCCTGTAAAAAGCAGCAATACATCGCCCGCCAGTGCGAGGCAAAGCCCGATGAGTATCAGCGTGTAGTACGGCTCACTCGCGCCCAGTTGAAGACTGACAGCAAGCAGCACAAAACCGAGGCTGGCTGCGGATTTCACAAAAATTCGGTTAGAAAGCTTTCCATCGCGCCGGATGAATGCATAAACACAGCCAAAAATGCCTGTGATCACGGTAAAAACATACGGCACACTGATCAGTCCTTTCGTTTAAGACTCGTCCTCTTTGTCTTCGCCCTCTTCGTCATCTTCATAGTAAAGGCGTTCAAACTCTTCCCAGACCTGATCCATGCGCTCTTCGCTTTCGATGGGCACATAGCAGTCGTTGCCGTCTTCGTCCTCAAGGATTTCCATCAGAAGCACTTCGCCGTTCTCAATATCTTCCTGATCTTCTTCAGGTGTCAGCGCGACAAAAAAGCTCTCTTCAAAATCAAACGTCATAATGTGCAGAAAGCGCACGTCTTTTCCATCTTCATCAGTGAGTATAACCACATTTTCTTCGTCCATGTTTGTCTCCTTTGCCAAAAACGGCATTCTTTATTATGATAAGCCGCTCATATCTTTTTAATACGTGCGGCAGACCAAGTATGGCATCACGCTTTGTGCGTGTCAAGATAAGCTCCCAAAATATAAACAGCCGCCAATTTATCGACAACCTCGCGGCGTTTTTTTCGGGATACATCCGCTTCTATGAGCGTCCGCTCTGCACTCACCGTTGTAAGCCGCTCGTCCTGAAACACAATGTCAAAACCGAGAGCCTCCACCTCGGCCATAAACGCTCTGACGTTCTGAGCCGCCGGCCCTTCACTGCCGTTCATGTTAAGCGGCAGTCCCGCTACGATCAGCGCCGCACCAAGGCTTTTGGCTTTGGCCGCGATATACGCCGCGTCGCCGTCGCCTTTGCGCATGTATGTTTCCACGCCCTGTGCCGTCCATCCAAACGCATCGGACACAGCGATGCCGATACGTTTTTCACCAATGTCGAGTCCCAAAACCTTTTTCATTCGCACCCCTTACCTATTAAAAAAGGCCAAACTCAATGCGAGCTTAAGCCCTTATCGAATCATATAATGCCGACAAGCTTTACTCCTCTGTTTGGCCGGCCTTTTGCATATTTTCAATATACACCTTGACAAATTCCTCAAGCAGCTCGTCCCTCTCTACCCTTTTAATCAGAGAGCGTGCGTTTTTATAGCTCGTGATATATGTGGGATCTCCCGAAATGATGTATCCCACGAACTGGTTGACAGGGTCGTATCCTTTGTCTTTGAGTGCATCACAAACCAGCCAGATCACTTCTCTTTGCGGATTGTCAAGCTCTTTGGATAGAGAAAATTTCATGGTCTCGTCGAATCTGGACACGGTTGCACCCTCCTTGCTTTTTTTTATTATATACCATATAAGGGCACTTTTCAAACGTATAACGCAAACATTTGGTAAACTTTAAGATTTGTCACAGATGCATCACATATTCGTAATGTTTTGCATCGTTATCCGTTTTTCCTTGCCTTACATCACAAAGCCGGCATAATGGCCGGCTTCGGTATCTCGTCTTTGATTTTCGGGGCTACCGGCCGTTCTCAGCTGCGCGGTTCCGTCATCTTATCCATGTGGTTGTTGATTGCTCTGCGACCCGTCCGAACCAACCGCCTCATTTCAGGCTGGATATACGGCATCGCAACTATCGTGGCAGCCGCACCGATCGCGCCGCCGACAATCATTCCCATCAGCACATTGACTCTCATCTGTCACACTCCTTTCAAGCTTTTCGCTATATGTATTTTGCTCAGGAAGTGTCAAAGATATTTAAGCCATTTTTATTCTAATAAATCCCATCATTTTTTTTTGATATGTAATCGGCAATCGCTGCTTTTATTGCGTCTTCCACCATCAAAGAGCAGTGAATTTTCTGTTCTGGCAGCCCGCCCAATTCTGCCACTATATCCGTCTTGGAGAGCGCCTGTGCCTCGTCGATCGTTTTACCCTTCACCATATCGGTCGCAATGCTCGATGACGCGATGGCCGCACAGCAGCCGTATGTTTTGTATTTGATGTCTGCAATGCGCCCATCCTTCACCCGCAAATACATCGCCATGGTGTCACCGCATTCGCTGCTGCCCACTTCGGCATAACCGTCGGGGTCGTCCATTTCACCCACATTATGCGGATCCTTAAAATGCTCGAGAACCTTTTCGTTATACATGCGTTTTTCCCCCTTTACGCTGCGCGAATAGCGGCGACAGCTTTTGCAGCCGTTCCACCGCGGCCTGTGTTGTTTTTATTACGGTATCAATCTGCTCTACGTTGTTTTCCCGCCCGATACTTATACGCAGCGACCCCCGCGCGTCTTCAACCGACAGCCCCATCGCGCGCAGCACGTAAGACGGCTTGAAGGAGCCGGACGAGCACGCCGAGCCTGTGGACACCGCGATATTCTCAAGATCAAGGTACGTCATCAACGCTTCGGCTTCGATGCCGGGGAAGGTCACGTTCAGGTGCCCCGGCAGCCGTTCGGCTTCGCCGCCATTAATAAACGCCCCGGGAAGTTTCGTCAGTTCATCCGCCAAGCGGCCCGTGAGCATCCGTTCATGCCGAGTATTTTGTTCCATCGTGTCTGCCGCGAGCTGTGCCGCCGCGCCGAGCCCCACGATGCCCGGCGTGTTGTAGGTGCTTGCGCGCAAACCTTTTTCATGCGCGCCGCCGTGCATGAAGCGCCCGATATTGACGCCCTGACGGATATACAGCGCGCCCGCACCCTTGGGGCCGTAAAACTTATGCGCGCTTAAAGACAGCATGTCGATATCCATCGTTTTCGCATCGATCGGCACATGCCCGACAGCCTGCACCGCGTCTGTATGAAACAATATGTCATTCCGTCGCGCGATTTTTGCGATTTCGGCTATCGGCATAATCACGCCCGTCTCGTTGTTCGCGAACATCACGCTGATCAGTATCGTATCCGGGCGTATTGCCTGCGCCACCGATTCGGGGCTGACCCGGCCCATAGGATCCACCGGCAGATTTGTGATATCAAACCCGCGCGATTTTAAATAATCACACGTATCGAGCACCGCATGATGCTCCACCGAGGTGGTGATGATGTGCCCCTTGCCTGCGATTTCCGCAATGCCTTTGAGCGCCCAATTATCGCTCTCCGTGCCGCCCGATGTGAAATAGATTTCCTCCGTCAGGCACCCGATGAGGGCCGCGGTTTGCTGCCGCGCCTTCATAATGGCCTTTTGCGCCTCGCGCCCGTAGCTATGCTGGCTCGACGCATTGCCATATACATTTTCAAAATATGGCCGCATTTCGTCCAGTACATGTTTGTCGGTATAGGTGGTTGCGGCATGATCCAGATAAATTCCCATTATTAACACCTTATATTTCGCAGCTGCGGGTTTTCACCCGCCAGCCTTTTGTCGTCGTCGAGCATGTCCTGCAGCGAGATGCCTTCCACCACGGCGCTGATGCCGTCGTAAATGCGCTGCCATATGGCGTGCGTCGTGCATTGATGCGCGTTTTCGCAGTCATTATCGCTGCGTACGCAGTCTGCCGGAGCCAGCTCTCCCTCGAGCGCCGTGAGCACGCTGCCCACGGAAATGGCTTTAGGCTCTTTGGCAAGCTGATAGCCCCCGCCCGCGCCGCGCGTGCTTGTCACAAGCCCCGCGCTTTTCAGCAGCGGAAATATCTGCTCAAGATATTGCTCACTGAGTTCCTGCTGCGCCGCAATCTGGCGGATGCTCAAACGCCCCTGCTCCCACGCTTTGGCCAGCTCGAACATCGCGCGCAGACCGTACCGGCCCTTTGTCGATATGATCAACGCGTCCCTCCAAAATCCGAGTTTTTTGGTCGGATTAATGATATGACAAAGGCATCCGCTTGTCAATATCAATTCATAGTCTTTCTACGGTTTCGTTTTTATTATGCGCTGTCACATACCATTGTGTTTCATGAACAAAATCAGGCAGTTTGCGCATACGTTAATATATATCATAATAAAGAAGGTGAAAAAATGAGATATATTGACCCATATGAAATACCGGATTTTATATACACAACACCTTATGCCTATCCGTACATGGCGATGGCTGCAAGGCGAACGGATATGGTCCCGAACGACCCTTACGACCCGCGCTCAGCGCTGCCTGAGGCGCTCAAACTCATAGAGCAGGCCGTTCTCGGCGAATCTGAAGACAGAGCGTTTTATGATTTTTTGATATCGGAAGCTCCCGACATTGAGGACAGGAAAGTGATTGCCGGGATCAGAGATAATGAGATCAACCACTTTGATATGTTCAGAAAAATCTACAACGAACTGACGGGGAAAACTTTGCCGCCTCCGGCTCTGTCCGAATTCAATAAACCGGCATCATATTGTGCAGGGCTTCGCACGGCGCTGATGGGTGAACAGAATGCCGTGACCAAATACCGCAAGATCCTTTTTGCGATGATGAAAAGACGGCATATCAACATGCTTACCGAAATCATCACCGATGAATTGCGTCACTTAGGGCTGTACAATTATTTATATGCCAAAAACAAATGTACAGATTAATAAAAGCCGCGCCATTAAAAAAGCACCACATCGGTGGCGCTAAGGCTGTCGGCAAACCCTTAACGTCTCCCACTCCACCCCCGCGGGATCGTCAGATGGCTATTCTAAAGGGATGTCCCGGGAGGCGGGCATGCAGTGCCCGAGTGAGCGACCGATTAAAGCCGCTTTCTTTCACCGGTCACCTATGAGTGACCATTCCTCACTCCCCCAAACAAGAGCGTGGGTCAGAGGGGCATAATAAGAGGTTTACAAACTTAAAAAGCGCACCGTATCGATGCGCTTTATTTCTCAGAATTATATACTGTCCGCAAACTCGTTGCGTTTTGCCGTCCGCTGTTTTCTTGCCGATGGGCTCGTCGACAGCACCTGGCTGCCCGCCGTCCAGAAGAACTGCGCGCTCATCCCCAGCGCCGCCAGCACCAGCACCACACCGCCGATTAAGTACGCGTTGCATTTCAAAAACGCTTCAAGCGGCACAAGCAGGTTATTATAAATCACAAGCCCTGCGGGATCAACGCCGTTGATAAAAAGAAACAACCCGCAAAAAGCCGCAACGCATGCGCCCGCGACCGCTGTGGATACCACGACCATGTTGCGTTCATAAACGAGCGTAAACAGTCCCGCCATTACACTGACGGTCAGACAGATCGGATAAATGAGCGGCATCGACTGCAGCCCCAGCACATAAACGATCAGCAGCGACAGCATGCCGCCCGCCGCAAGCCCTGTGAAAAAGCCCGCCAAACGCTTAAAGAAAAACAATATCAGATAAACCGCTATGCTGCTGCCTGCGAAAAAAAGCCAGGTGCTCACACTATCGTGCAGCAAATGATCGTATACCAGAAAATAAAGCAGTGCTTCGGCTATCACCATGCCGCTGACGGGCAGCAAAAACCGCGCGAGCTTGTACCCAAAGAAACCGTGAAGCAGTCCGAGAACCACCATACCACAGCCGAAAATCAATATCACAGCAGACAGATTCATCTCCCTCTTCCCCCGTTCGCTTTGTTGCCGGACAACTGTACAATGAGGCCGGCGGTAAACAGCACACCCAGCGCCACCAGATACACCGTTGAGGAATAGGCGCTGGTGGTGGCCTGCGGGTCGTAAAGCACGAGCGCCTGCGCGCGAATGCCGCCGATAATTTGGTCGGCAAACTGCGCGAGTGCCGATGCGCCGATGAACGATGTGAATATCGCGATAAACAGCCGCCTGTGGTTCAGCGTCAGCGCGCCGAGCAAGCAGCAAATGATCAGTGCAGGAATATACACGAACCAGCTTAATATGTTGAGCTTTAACACTTCCACAATCAGCAAGCAGAGCAGCAGACCGCCGCCGAAACCGATGAAGAATACGCCCAAATATATTAATAATGCAAAGAACAGCGCGCCGACAACGCCTGCGGCGAGGCTCGCCAGCAGCAGTGCCGTATCGTTACACGACGTGAACATAGGGAGCAGCGTGTTCGCGAGCAGAAACCCTGCCGCAAAGCCGTATATGGCCAAAATGACTTTGAGCCATCGGTTGCCGAAAAAGCAGAACAGGACGCCAAGCGCCAGATCCACGATGAGCACGATGATTGAAATCAACTGACTATCCATTTTCTCCTCCGTCAGACTATTTTACCATACGCCATGCACAAATGATAGATACCCGCATTCCATCGGTTTAATCAACCACGAGCTGCATCCCGGCAAACAGCGGTTCATCGGGGGACAGACAGTTTATCTCGCGTATTCGCTTGGCCGATGTGCCGCGGCTTAACGCGATGCCCTCCAGCGTTTCACCTTCGCGCACCGAATAGATAACGCCTGTAATCACCGGGATGCTGATGTTGTCTCCTTCGCGAATGCTATCGGCGTTATCAAGGCCGTTTGTTCTCATGAGTATATTCATGGTGACGCCGTGACGCCGCGCGATGCTGAACAGCGTATCTCCGGGCACAACCGTATATATTTTGCATGCGATTCGGTCTCTGTCTTCACACCGGTTGCAGTAGCACTGACGGGGTATCTGTATACGACGGCTTCGCTCGAAATCCCTTACGGATTTGATGCCGTTCGCCCGCATAATCATACAGACCGGAACCCGGTACCGCGCGCTCAGCATCTCGATGCTTTCCGCAGGCCCGAGGGTGTGCACCGTCAACATCTCCACAATTATCACCTCAAGGTATGCTTATGCCTATATGAGTGAACGTATGAATTGCGCACACTGATCTTTCGTGAAGGTCACGGGGTTTTTGCTCATTGACGACCCCATTGAAGCGGCAGCCAGCTCATCCGCATTCTCTTCCGTCACGCCGAGCCCGCTTAAGCGTGCGGGCAGTCCCACATCGGCGCACAGCGCCGCCACCGCATCCGCAACGGCCAGCGCCGCATCTGTCTCGTTATCAAAAGGCATGCCGCATACCGCGGGCGCAAATGCCGCGTATTTTGTGACGCCATGGGCTAGGTTGTACCGGATGACATGCGGCAGCAGCATGCCGCACGCCACGCCGTGCGTCACACCGAGCACTGCCCCGAGTCCCGCGCCGATGCCGTGCGCCGCGCCGAGCCCCGAATTTGCCAAACACATCCCACTGACCAACGCCGCGAGAGACATCGTTTCGCGCGCCGCTAAATTGTTTCCGTCCGCATAAGCACGCCGCAGCGCTGTCATCGCGCGCGGTATATGATACAGCGCCATGGCATCGCAAAGGTCGTTCGCATTGCGCGTGGTGAAGCTCTCGATGAGCTGGCATATGGCATCCATGCCGGACGCCGCCGTCACATGCGGCGGTACATCAACCGTCAGCGCCGGGTCCACAAGCGCCACACGCGCGAGCAGCCGTTCGTCGCGCATACTCACCTTAAATCTGTCTTTGGCCGACATCACTACGGCGTTTTTCGTCACCTCCGTGCCGGTGCCCGCCGTGGTGGGTACGGCGATGAACGGAAGCGGGTCTGCCGTCATCGTCGCGCCGTCGCCCACGCCTTCGAGAAACCGCCGCACACTGCCGCCGTTTGGAATCACGCCCGCAGCCGCCTTGGCCGTATCCATCGCGCTGCCGCCGCCGATACCGAGCACTGCGTCTGAATTTTGCGTCATGCCAAGCCTTGCAGCCGCATCCACCGTCTCAGGCGTCGGCTCCCCCGTCACGCCGTCGTAAACCGTGCAGGTAAGCCCCGTGCTTTTCATGCCCTTAAGCAGCGCATCGAGCGCGCCCGAGCGTTTGAGCGAGCTGCCGCCCGTCACAATCAGATAGTTCTTTCCGTATACCGCGCAGATCTGCGGCAGCTTTTTAACGGTTCCGCTGCCAAACACTATGCGCGGCGCCGTATAGAATTCAAATCCTGTCACTGCCTTTTACTCCTCACGCTGCAGCGCGACGAGTTCGGGCGCTGTGATGCGAAGGCCCGCATCGCGGCAATACTGCTCGGTGAAACGCCCTTGCAGGTTTCCTGCGCCATGCCCCAGCAGCATGAACGGCGCAGGATCGCCGCCGTGCCCGCCGCTGTCTGAGAATGTGTAATGATCCGAAACGACAAAGGCGCTGTACGGCTCCTTCATCTGCTCGAAAAACGGGCGGATGAAATGCGTGTCGATCAGCTCAATCGCGTGCATCTTCTCCACCGGCTGCAGCTCGTGCGAGAGATCGTCGAGCTTTTGTATGTGAATATATGCGTAATCATACGTGTCAAGCGCTTTGAGCGCGTTTTGTGTTTTGTCCTTTAAGAAGGCCTCAAAGCCGTTGTCCTCCGGCGTCGTGACGCAGTCGGTACCCGAGAGCGCCGCGATGCCGCGCATCAGCGATGTCTCGGCAAGCACCACACGCCGTCCCGCGGGCGGTGCCTCAAACGCGGGCGCATACGACGCGCCCCAGAACCAGATGCCGTTTGCCTTTGTGGTATTGTCTTGTTTGAGCACCTCGTAGACTCTGCGCATCATATCAAAATACGGCTGTGTTTCGGGGTTGCCTTTTAGGTAATCCCCCACTCTGCCGCCGATGAGCTCGTGCGCAGGCATAAAATTGAGCATAGGCGCAAGCTCTCCCGCGCCGTCCACCACGAGGACATTGCGAAACGTATCCATATGGATCAGCTCAAACGGCGCATGAAATACGTCCTTGTTGAGCCGCTCCGTGAGCGGGCGTGCCAGCTCGGTGTCGATATCGTGTGCGCTGTAGCTTTGCATCGTGCTGTTTTCAAAATCGTCGCCTTCAAATGTCACGTAATTGCAGCGCACATAAAGCGCGCCCTGTTTCACGGGCAGCCCCGCGCCCGCCGCCTCGATGACGGCACGGCCTTTATAGCATTTCACGGGATCGTACCCGAGCAGATTCATGTTCGCGACGGCGCTGCCGACCTCCTGCCCCTCGGGGATTGTGCGCACCGTGCCCGGCCTCGACTGTGCGAAAAGTGCGTCGAGTCCCGGTGTATTTGCCGCCTCCATGGGCGTTTTTCCGTTCAGCTTGCTTTGCGGTCTGTCCGCAATACCGTCTAATACGATGGTGAATTGTTTCATTGTCCTCTCCTTAACTTGATTAAAGCGTCATATATCCGATCGGCGCGCGGCGGACACCCTTTGATGCAATGGTCGAAACCCGCTGTGCAGCTGCCGCTGCCGATTTTTCCAGTTTGGCCTTTAAACCCCTGCCCCGCGCAGATCTGCAGGCCGTCTTCGAGCGGTTCCAACCGCATCAGTGCGCTTAGCAGGTTCGCGTAGCACGCGCTGCACGTATCCGTGGCGTTGATATATGCTTTGGCTCGTTCGAGCGCGTCATTGCGCCCGTCCGCCGTCCGTGCGCCGCCCTCGCCGAGGTGCACGATTTCAGTGTTTTTCAAATCCGCACTGCCCGCGCCGACGCGCTGTGCGATGCCGATATAGCCGATGTCCTTGGGTTTGAGCCCGAGCAGCCCCGCCGCGAACGCGTCGATCAGCACGCTGTCGGTGCCCGCCGCCACGGTATTGAGGCACACCGCTCTTCCGCCTTCCTCAAAGTCGGGGTCCGTACAGGTGCCGTCCGCGATGGTCAGGTGCGGCGATATCATGCGGTTCAAATACGCGATGGGCTGGTGCAGCCCCATCGTGTGGAACCGGCGTTTGTCCATATCTGAAATGAGGCCCTTCATGTTCTTGAGCGCACACGTGAGCTTCGTCTGGCAGTGGCCTTTGATCAGCGGCAGATTGATGAGGAAATCCGCTTGAAGCGCGCGCTGCGAGATTTCGACCTTTAAGCCATCATATTCGCAGAGCGTGTATTTGTCGCGCTTCACATCCACGAGCTCAGCGCCGTAGCGCTTGCGCAAGTCTTCATAGCCGCAGACGCGGAACGCACGCAATGTGTCTTCCCCGAGCCACGCGCTCTCGATGATGCTGATATTCTTGAAACCGCGCGATTGGAAGTATTCAATCACCGCCGCGCAGACGGCCGGGTTCGTTGTCGCGCCGCTACGCCAGTCTTTCGCGACCACAAGGGAGGGTTTTAATGCGATGGACGCGCCTGTATTAAGGCCCTTTTCAGGTTGCATCAATTCAAGCAGCTCCCGCGTGAGCGCCGCCGCGTCGGTACCATGCGCCGCATACAGCTTGTCCATGCAAAACCCTCCCTTGTGCTATGTATTATAACAGAAATAAGAGGGTGAAGGGAAATAAAAAAAGGCGGCGTTGCGTCTTTCAAACCGTAAACAGCCTAATTATGTCATTGCAATGAAAAGCCACTCATCCGGTTCGTTTCGCCGTCACTTCGCTGCACTCGTTCACCACGACAGTGGGAAAAAGAATGCTGTCTTTTATTTATGATGGTGCCATCAGGCAGGTTGATTCAGACAGAGCGTAAGCGGATGAGAAACCAATGGTGAAGAGCATAAGTCCATGGGATGCTCACGTCGCTTCGCTCCTCAGCATGACATATGTTGCTTTTTGTCGATATGAAAGACGGTTAAGTGCCCGTAGTTTTTTTATTAGTCCTACAGAGATATTCAATATGGTGTTTCTTTCGACGTTTCTTTTGAACCTTGTCTTCTTATTCAGTACAGTCAATGATTTGCATAGCATTTCAAAAAAGAACTTTATCGGCTAGTATTTTCATCAACAACAAGTATCGATTCATTTCGTTGACTGCATCATAAATGCATGTCAATTTGATGGTATTAATAACCCTTCCGTGAATCTGAATCCAAATATACCGACAGATCAACGGTATCCGCAAAGTCCTTCATAAACTCATATTCATTTTGCGATAACGCTTCGCCGCGCTGAACGCGCGACAGCAATTCCGTGAGGTAACCCATCTCATCCGCCTGTTTGTACCCCGGCATGGCGGCAAAATACTGTGCCGCCGTATCCGTATCACCCGCGTTCAGTGCGATGACAGCCGCTGCATACAGCTTGTCCTTTACAGCTTCGGCCTGCAAGGCCGCATCGGCATAATCCGCGGCATCGTTGAACGCTTCGAGCGCAGACAGATACATGTCGGCTTCAAGATATGTTTTACCGGTTTCGTAGTTGATTTGCTTAAGAATTTCAAACGCATACTTATAATCGCCGATCGATTGGAGCAGCGTTTGCGCCTCAGCAAGGTTTCCCTGCTCAAAAAGCGCCTGTGCGTGCCTGTAATCCGTTTCACGCGCCATCTCTTTTGAACTTCGGTAGCCGCCGAGGGCGAGAAAGTCTCGTGCCGCTGTATCGAACGCCCCGTTTTCAAGATTGATACCCGCATCGGCATAGTCCGACAGCTGCGCCGCGTCCTTATAAAACGCAAGCACACCCTTAAGGCTGTTTTGAGCCAGCGCAAATTCACCCGCCTCCGCGTGCGTTGCAGCCTGCGCGTAGTTCACCTCATTGACGATGACCGTGCCGCTCAGCAGCAGCAGCACCGCAATGGAAGCCGCAGCGGCTGTCTGCTTGGGCTTTTTGAGCCTGTGCTTTGTATCCTCGTGTTTAGCCGACGGCGGATTGTATTCGCTCAAACAGGCTTGAATCTGAGCCGAGAGGGTATCGAGCGACGTCTGTCGCTCTGTGGCATCGGGATTGAGCCCTTGCGTCACAGCCTCTTCGAGCGCCCGGTATTTCTCATCGAGCCCGCTGAACAACGGCTCGGCAGCGTCGCGCTCGAATGCCGAAGGCAGCATCAATCCCGTCATAGCCGTATACACGAGTGCGCTCACGGCGTAAACGTCCGTCCAAGGCCCCGGCATGCCGCCCATGTACCGCTCGCGCGGCGTAAAGCCCGGCCTGAAAACGTTCGCGCCGCCGGCGTTCAGGGTCATGTTTTTAACGCGCAGCCATGCGCCGCGCCGCGTCATCGCAATATTCTGCGGGCAGATATCAAAGCCAAAGCGTCCCTTTGCGTGCAGATTTCTCACCTGCTCCACCACCGGCAGTATAGCAAAGAGAGCGCCGTCTATATGGTTATGATAAATCTTGTCGGAAAAGGTGCTCACACGAATATGTCTCCATCGCCATATTATACTTTTTATCTTAGTATATAGAGATAGAGCCATTATTTCAATACTTTTCTATTTTGCTCTCTTTTTTGGCCTGACTGTCACTTCACGCAGGATGACACCACTCACATACACCTTAACGATGTAGCTTTTTTCCGCTTCCACGGGCCCAAAAACAAATTCTCCGTCACCGTCTGTGAATGTATCCGCCGCGGGTTCGGGTGTACCGTCGCCGCATACGAAAAGGCGCACCACCGCATCAGGCACACGTGCGCCATCCATATCAAAAACCGTACCGTGAATGATGGCTCTTTGCTCTTTGGGCACTGTCACCACGGCCTCCACGCGCTCACTCTGGCCCGGTGTAAATGCGAATCTCATGGGATAAAGCGGCATCGGGGTCACCTCGTGTTTATGTTTCTTGGGTTCTTTCCAGCCATGCTTTCACAATCGGATAGACCTTGGTTTCCATCACGTCCGAGAGAGCGGCTGCATCCCGGTTTTCGGCGGCTT
>JAEZNC010000275.1 GCA_023441905.1 Bacillota bacterium
TAAAGACCACATACGATCTGCTCTGGCTTAAAATACTCAAGCTGGCGCTGATCGTATTTTTTGTGCTCACGTCAGCGTATATATTTGTCCTGTATCCGTTTCTATACCGGTATTCGCACACAGTTTATGCCATATTCATCATCATATTGCCATTGCTCATGCGGGAATCTATGATGGTGCTGCTGCGGGGATTGAAACAAACGGGCAAATTGACGGACCGCGCACGTTTATTTACATATTTAAGCGGCGCAGTTTTATGCACCGGCCTGACGTGCGCGCTGATCGGCTTCTCCGGAGTCAGCGCGTGGTTGATGGTTCCGCCGCTGGCGGTCGGCATGGCGCTGGATTATTTCCGGCAGCGCACGTATTCAACTTATGCATCCGAATACCCAAAGCCGGATGCGCTGGCGCAGGATTTCAGGCAGGTGGCGAGCGCGCGGCTTTATGACGGTATGGTGATCACATCGGGCGTGGCGCTCAACGCATTTATGTTCACATATGTGCTGTACATGATGTTGATGCACAAAAATAGCTTTTCGCTGGATGTTTTCATCATCTTTACGCTAATGACACTTGTCTGCGGTCTCGCATTCCTTTGGACCTACAGATTCGTGAGAAAATCGCTCGTCAATAAGATTGGGAAAAACTCGGCGTTTATACTGGGGACGGGCATCGCCATATTTGCGGTTTATGTGTTCAGGGACAGCTGGTACGGAGGAACGATCGCCATCTCGCTGCAAACGACGCTGCTGTTGTTTGGGCTCATGCTGCAGATGACGGCCTCGATGGACCTTCGCGAGGACATACTGATGGTGGTCAGGCTCCAGAACAATGCTGTCAATGCCGCGGCGCTCAATCAAAGGACGCGGCGTCAGGAGCACTGGACGGCGGTCATATCGGAAGTGATTGTACTTGCCGTTTTAAGCGTGCTGATATCCGACCCGCTGATTTACGCGATGGATTTTGATCAGTATATAGCGCTGGCACCGCAGATCGGCAGCAGCCTTGTGCTTATCCCCGCTGCGTTTTTAGTCGCTTCGCTGATTTATTCGCTGCGGCAGCCGTTGACTCAGAAGTATAACCGTCAGCTTAAAGCCTATGTACGCAGCAAAGAAACGGGCAAAGACAATCCGGCTATGGAGAAACGGCTCCAGAGTGTGCTGATTAAAAAATACAAGAAACGCATCGGTGTGCACGTGATACGCATGCTGTTAAAACCGGTGATGTACCATACGGTGACGGGCAAAGAAAATGTGGATAAGCTGCCCGGCATTTTTGTGTTTAACCACCGTGAGGTATACGGGCCTATTGCGGCGGTGGTCTTTTTGCCGTATGACATGCGTCCGTGGATACTCGACAAGATGATCGACAAGGCGCAGATTACAGTCCATATGTACGAGGGTACATTCAGTCGAATCCGGTGGCTGCCCGTCTTCATGAGAAAAGCGATTGCCAAAGCGCTAAGTCCCGTGGTGGTGTGGGCGCTGAGTTCTTTTGAGCCGATTCCCGTTTACCGCGGAACGGCCAAAAGTGTGATTAGAACGTTTGAGCTGTCCATCGAGTGCCTGCAATCGGGCGACAGCATATTGCTGTTTCCCGAGAATCCCGAAGAGCGGTATACCGACAGCGAAAAGGTCAGCGATTTTTACCGCGGATTTGCGAACCTCGGCCGACTTTTTTACAAACGGACGAAAGAATGTGTGTCGTTTTATCCGGTTTACGCGAGCCAACGGTCGCGCGTGCTGCGCATCGGCGAAAGCGTGCGCTACAACCCGGCCAACGGGAGGCAGGAGGAAAGCCGTATCGTGGAAGTGCTCTTAAAGCGCATGCGTGATCTGCAAGCGCTGGACGAAAGCCGCTAAACGTCAACGCTCATACGGCGAGACCCGATGAGCTGAGGCTTTGACTGGCCTTGCGTAAGGTTTCGTACAAGCTGTAAAAAGGTATCTTCTTTTCCGCTGATGACGCTGATGATGGCCGAAACGGATTCGGCGTAGGTGATGCTGTCTAAAATAAATCCCGCGCTCACCAGCGGTGTTTGGACGCGTGAGAATACAGCGAAATCGAAGTCGCATCGGTACACGCTGCAGGGCACCAGTTCCACTTTGTTCACTTCATCCAGCGTTTGCGCGATGCTCTGCGTATAGGCGCGTACGAGTCCGCCCGCCCCAAGCAGCGTGCCGCCAAAATAGCGCGTACACACAGCGAGCACGTTTTGAAGCCCCGATTTTTTAAGCACCTCGAGCATGGGGATGCCTGCCGTTCCCTGGGGCTCTCCGTCGTCGCTGTAGCGCATGGTGCCATCTTCGAGCAGCCACGCAAAGCAGTTGTGCCGCGCGTCATAATGCAGCTTTTTTCGCTTTTCAACAACGGTCTGCGCGTCGTCCTCGCTGTCAATTCGGCAGATATACCCGATAAACCGGGACTTCTTTATGACGAGAGTTGTCTCTTTGTCCTGTTTGACCGTAATCATGCGGAGGGGCTTTTGAGCCGCATGAGATGCGCTCTTGGTTCAAAACCGAGCGATTGCCAGAACGCAAGGCCGCGCTCGTTCCATACAAACACATCGAGATCGATGGTATCGGTGCCCAGCGTCTCCAATAGCATTTGAAAAGCGGTGCGTCCGTAGCCCTTGCGGCGGCTGTTGCGGCTGATATAAAAATGACGCAAATAATACGGCTTGCGGTCGGTAATCACAAGCGCATAACCGACCACAATTCTGCCGATAAGGAACACAAACGCCCTGTCTCCGCGTTTTAAAAAGCCTTCCATACACTGCTGATACTGCTCATCCGTTTGCAGCGTATCGCTTTTCTCATCCTCGGCCAGCTCTTTATACATGCGTGTCAGCAGCACGATGTTCGAACACGGGCTGATTTCCATTTGGGCAGCCATCCGTTACCCTCTCAGCACGGCTTTGTGGTGTATGTTTTTGCCTTTTTTTATGAGCATTTCACCTGATTCAAAGCAGTCTGCCGTGACGGGCATAAATTCATCGGTCACCTTATTGCCGTTTATGGTGATGCCGCCTTGTGCGATCAGCCGCCGGCCTTCGCCGCGCGATGCCGTAAGACCGCACATTTGCAGCAGATCCACAAGCAGCAGGTCTTTGATCGATTCGACGGCTGTTTCGGGTATGCTGCCGCCTTCGCCGCCGCCTTCAAAAAGTGCCTCGGCGGCCGCCTTGGCTTTATCCGCCTCTTCCCGGCCATGCACCTGTTTGGTGACTTCGTAAGCAAGGGCGACTTTGGCGTTGTTGATGCGCTCATCCTGATAGCTGCACAGCTGCCTGATGTCATCCATCGGCAGGAAGGTGAGCAGTGAAAGGCACTTTTCTACATCACTGTCGGCGATGTTGCGCCAGTATTGGTAGAATTCATACGGCGTTGTTTTTTCGGGGTTGAGCCACACCGCGCCTTTTTCGGTTTTACCCATTTTGCGTCCGTCGCTTGTCAGCAGCAGCGTGAATGTCATGCCGTAGGCTTCCTTGCGTTCTTTCTTGCGTATCAGGTTGGCGCCTGCGAGTATGTTCGACCACTGATCGTCGCCGCCGAGCTGCAGCTTGCAGCCAAATTTCTGATTGAGAACAAGAAAATCGTAGCCCTGCATGAGCATATAATTGAACTCAAGGAACGTCAGCCCCTTTTCCATACGGTTTTTATAGCATTCTGCCGTCAGCATGCGGTTGACAGAAAAGTGCACGCCGATATCGCGTAGAAACTCAATATAATTAAGTTTCAGCAGCCAGTCCGCGTTGTTGATCATCTGCGCTTTACCTTCGCCAAAATCCAAAAAACGCCGCATTTGAATTTTAAACGCTTCCGCGTTGCTTTCGATATCCTCTTTCGAGAGCATCTTTCTTAAATCTGATTTGCCGGAAGGGTCGCCCACCATTGTGGTGCCGCCGCCAATCAGCGCGATGGGACGGTGGCCGGCGCGCTGCATATGCGCCATGGCCATCAGCTGCACATAATGGCCCACATGCAGGCTGTCCGCTGTTGGGTCGAACCCGATATAGAACGTGACGCTTTCCTTTTCGAGCAGTTCTTTGAGTCCTTCGTGCGTCACTTGCTTTAAAAATCCTCTTTCTATCAATACATCGTATACGTTTGACATAACCTTCTCCTACTCGTTTGCATTCGTATTGTATTATAGCCCAAAGGCAGGCTTTGTGGCAACAATTCGTAAATTAGTATTCTCAAATGGATTTAATAATAGAAAAAACTCGGAATCAGGGATTTTTGCGACATTTTTTAATATAAATAAAAATTTAGCAGTGAAACAAGCAGGAAAAACCTGCTCCAATGGCGAATTTTACCTTTACATAATTGTACCTGCTTAGGAGGGGTTGCTTTATGG
>JAEZNC010000025.1 GCA_023441905.1 Bacillota bacterium
TTGTTGAATGTATAAAATTAGTACATAATATATGGGGAGTTATGCATATCAAATTTTAAAACAATACACATCAATAAGAAAGGCAGATTAGATATGTTTAAGGTCTTTCTTGTCGAGGATGAGATCGTGGTGCGCGAAGGCATACGCAAAAACATCCATTGGGAGCAGTACGGTTTTATTTATGCGGGCGACGCTTCGGATGGAGAGCTTGCGCTGCCTTTAATTCGCCAAATTAAGCCCGATCTCATTATTACGGATATAAAAATGCCGTTTATGGACGGACTTGAGCTGATTAAGCTGGTCCGTGAGGAACTGCCGAGAACCAAAATTGTGATTATCAGCGGATACGACGATTTTTCCTATGCACAGCAGGCCATACGCATGGGCGTGGAGCAATATCTGCTCAAACCCATCATAAAGGAAAAGATGGTGGAGGTTCTGATTGCGCTGCAGAAAAAGATGGAGACAGAGCAGCAGCAGCAGGAATACCTCGCGCGTTTTCAGCATGAGGCTCAGGAATATGAAACATTCTCACGCAGAAGGTTCTTCGAGCAGATTGTCACCGGCGGCTTGAGCGTATCGGAAATCTCCGAAACAGGGAAGACAATGGGCATAGACATCAACGCCCCGTGCTACAACATTGTTCTTTTTTCACTCAACAGCACCGGATATGACGGCAGTACGCCGGAGAGCTACACGGATGCGCTCGCGGCGGTGCAGGACGAGGTGAATCAGTTTATCGTCAGCCATTCCGAATATATTGCGTTTCGCTGGAATGTCACCACATATGCCGTCTTGATTAAAGGCGGACAGGACAGTATTGCGCAGATGACCGACGACTGTGCCCAGAGCATTCAAAGCCGCTGCGCGACAGCCGGGCGTGACGTTGATTGGTATATCGCCTGCGGGACACCTGTATCGCGGCTCAGCGCCGTTCCGGCCTGCTTTGCGGAAGCCAGCCGCATACTTTCGTACCGTTATCTGTGCCCGAAGGAGCATATCCTTTCTGAAGCGAGCATCCGGGATTTTCGTAAAAAGGACGGCCTGCAAACGGATACAGACAAAAAGGAAATCGACCCGGAGCGTATTCGTAACTTTTTAAGCAGCGGAGAAGGCGAAGAAATTGACCGTTTTATCGATCAGCTTTTGCAAAGCGTGGGAGAGGATGCTCTCGCCATGCCGTTGTTTTGCAGGTATCTGTCTTTAACGGCTTATTTTGCGGCAACGGAGTACTTAGATTCCATCGGCTGCCGCACGGAGAGCTTCTGGCCGTCTGAGCTTCGGCCCAAAGACAACACCACCACGCCCGAGGATGCGCGTTTGTACGCTTCTCAGGTGATGAAACAGGCCATTGAGCTGCGCGACAGCGAAAGCAAGAAGCAGCAGCGCGACCTGCTCACTCAGGCCATCGATTTTATTGACAAGCATTATCCGGACGAAACCATTTCTCTTGACAGGGTGGCCAGAGAAGTGAACATCAGTCCCAATTATTTTTCGGCGATGTTCAGCCAGGAAGTGGGACAGACCTTTGTGGAATATCTCACCGGCAAACGGATCAGTGAGGCAAAACGAATGCTGCGCCAAACGGATAAGCGTTCCAGCGAGATAGCGTTTGCCGTCGGGTATAAGGATCCTCATTATTTCAGCTTCGTGTTTAAAAAAGTATCGGGTTGTACGCCCAGTGAATATCGCAGAGGAGACAGACAGTGATTTTTTTCGGGCGGCAAGCGAAAAACGGCAAAATAACCATGCAGAGCAGACTGTGGAAAATGATCATTGTGCTGGCTCTGCCGCTGATGATTGTGATATTCGCGATCGCGTCCGTTGCTGTGGGGTATGCGCTGCAATATAACGCAATTCTCAACAACGTCACGACGGCTGCGGATTTCAACCAGGATTTCAAGTACAACGTCGATTTGAAGATGTACTATTATGTCAGCGACAGTCAGTATTCAGACGGACTGCCGATTGATGACATACAAACCGCGGAGACACTGGCGCGCAAGCTCATAGAGACGACAACGGAAAAGGACAGCCTTCGTTCCATCAACGACGTATTGAATATGTGCCACAAGCTGGAGAAGAAGATATATACGATCGAAGATACAGAAGGATATGACTCCCGAATGGATCAGCTGGAAAACGACGTCTACATGATGACGGATCTGATCCGGGAGTCGATGTATTCCTACGTTTATTCTGAGGCCGTACATCTCGACGATTTACAGTCGGCTATGATTACGAATATGATCGTGGTGATGGGCGTCATCCTTGTTTCGGCGCTGGTGCTGCTTTATTTCCTCCTGACGTATACAAGACGGCTCAGCAAGCGCACCGTCGACCCGGTGGACAAGCTCTGTGAGCGTCTCGAAGCGATCGGCAAGGGCAGCCTGCTCGTTTGTGAACCGATTCAGGCCGACGTGGAGGAGGTGCAGCTTCTTTCGGACGGTATCGAGAGCATGGTCGGGCAGTTAAATCAGCTCATGGAGAAAAACGCCGAGCAGGAAAAACAGCGGCGGCGTACCGAATTGGCGCTGCTGCAGGCACAGATGAACCCGCATTTTCTCTACAACACAATGGACACCATCATCTGGCTGATCGAGTCGGGAGAAATCAGCGAAGCCGTCATGATGGTCAACAGCCTTTCGAATTACTTCCGCTTTTCCTTAAGCCGCGGACAGAACGTGATCACACTCGCGGAGGAGGAGCAGCACATTCGGAGTTACCTTGAAATCCAGCAGATACGCTATCGCGATTTGATGCACTACGAGATTGACATTCCGGACGAGCTCAAAAAATACATACTCCCCAAACTGACACTGCAGCCGATGGTGGAAAACGCGCTGTACCACGGCATAAAAATAAGCCGCCGCAAAGGTTTTATACGCATCACCGGCAGAGCTGAGGACGACAATGTGATACTCGAGGTGGCGGACGACGGGTTAGGCATGACAGAGGAACGCCTCGGCGCGGTGCGGGCATCGCTTGAATACGACAGAAGCGAAGGCTTTGGGCTGAGGACCGTGCACCAAAGGATTCAAATATTGTTCGGCAGTGAATACGGTTTGACCATGGAAAGTACGCCGGAAACCGGCACAAGGGTGATTGTGACAATCCCTAAACAAACGATCGATAAGGAGATGGACGCATGAAAAAGACAGCGTTTGCGATAGTCTTTAGTCTTGTGGTTCTGCTGTGCGGATGTATCAATGAGGTGCCCGTAACGGAACTATCCGAAGAGAGTTCGGACAATCTGATCGTGGTCGGGTTCTCGCAGGTGGGTGCCGAATCGGAGTGGCGCGTGGCCAATACCGAGAGCATAAAAGCGACACTGTGCGAAGAAAACGGCTATGAATTGATATTTGATGACGCACGGAATATGCAGGAAAACCAGATTCGGGCGATCCGCACCTTTATCCAGCAGGACGTCGATTATATTGTCGTTTCTCCCAGAACCGAAACAGGCTGGAACTCGATACTTCAGGAAGCGAAAGATGCCGGCATCCCGGTCATCGTGATCGATCGCGATATTGATGCGGCGGACAGGAATCTGTATACGACGTACGTGGGCTCTGACTTCCGCAAAGAAGGAGAAAAAGCCGTTATGTGGCTCGAGGATCTGCTGCAAATACAGGGGAGAACACAGGAACCCGTCCGCATCGTTCATATCATGGGAACGCTCGGATCCTCCGCGCAGATCGGCCGGACCACGGCACTCAAGCAGGCCGTCCGGCGCCATTCCAATTGGGAAATTGTCGCTCAGGAAGACGGTGATTTCACGAGGGCCAAGGCATCCGAAGTCATGGATGGTATTTTGGAGAAGACGCAGGATATCGATGTGGTTTACTGTGAGAACGACGGCGAGGCGCTGGGCGCGATAGACGCGATGAATAAAGTGAATATGAAATGTGATGTGAATGACGGCGTGATCGTGATCTCGTTTGACGCGACGCGGCTCGGGCTGACCTATTGTCTGGAGGGGAAAATCGGGCTGAATGTGGAATGCAACCCGCTGCAGGGCCCCTATGTGGATGAAATCATCAAAAAGCTGGAAAAAGGTGAGCCGGTCGGACGGGAGAAATATATCGACGAAACCCAGTTTGACTGTTTTACCATCACACAGGAAATGATTGACCTCAGAAAATATTAAGGACAGATGAAGCATCGCGGGCATCATATGACAATGATATTGAAGGAAGGGCTTTTTATAAGTCAAACAGAGCCTTTTTTAACCTGGGCCTGGCTGAAATCGTATGGGTTTGTCTGTGCATGAATGAGGCGCGTCAGGGATGCCGCGCCCTACAAGATGGAATTGCTGCGGCGGCAAAAAAAGAGCTGTCTGTAAGTTAATGAGGCGCGTCAGGGATGCCGCGCTCTTCAAAGCTGCTAAAGAGAAAAAGATTCACATCATTTTAAATGACAGTATTCAAAATCGCCCCATTAGCTGCTTATCATCGGCAGAAAACTAAAAAAGGCTCATATATTATGTCACAAACAGAATAACACATATGTATCAGAGCATATGAATAGAAGAATAGCATCCGGTTGAGGCTGACAACCGCCCAAGACTGCCGAAAAATGATAATGCGAAAGAGAAGATCTCACAGTCTCTATGCCTGGCGTGACAACCCCTGAAAAGGTTTGCCGCCGCATAAAGAGACAAGTTTATATGATTTTATCGACGAGAATCGGCAGTCAATTTTTTATGATGGGAAGTCAGAAAAATTACGAAATTTCAGAATTAATATTATAAGAAAATAACAGTGGTTTGCGATTTAATCGAGATGGTTTGAATTCTTCCGCGGTTCTTCCGGAGATATTGCGTATCATTTTTTTAAATGTTATAAGGATGATGAAAACGGTGTGTGACACCACACACCTAACATGGAAAGGAAATTGAAGTATGAAAAAACTCATTGCTGTTCTTTTGGTTGTTGTACTGGCGGTTGGAATGATCGCATGTACTGCTCAAACACCCGCTCCGAGCGAATCCTCGGCTGCACCCGAAACATCCGCTGCTGCGCCGGAGACATCCGCTGCTGCGCCGGAGACATCCGAGCTGATTAAGGTTGGCATCATCAACAATCCGCCGGCCGAGTCCGGATATCGCGCGGCGAACGTGGCTGACTTTGAAAAAGTCTTCACAGAAGCAAACGGATACGCGGTTTCGACATTCTACAGCCTGAAGAATGACGAGCAGTTGAATGCAGCTGCGCAGTTCATCACCGACGGTGTAGACTATCTGCTTATCTCGGCAGCCGCGACAGATGGCTGGGAAACAGTTCTGACCAATGCCAAAGAAGCCGGCATCAAAGTGTTCCTCTTCGACCGCATGATGAACGTCGATGAGAGCCTTTATGAATCTGCTGTTGTTTCCGATATGGCAAAACAAGGCACCACGGCTGTGGAATGGCTGAAAGGTCAGAAGCTTGATGAGTACAACGTGATCCACATTCAGGGCGCAATGGGCAGCGATGCTCAGATCGGCCGTACAAAGGCGCTGGATGCTGAATTCGCAGCCGGCACAATGAAGATGGTTATTCAGCAGACCGCGACTTGGGATGAAGCCACAGCGAAGCAGATTGTGGAGTCTGTCATCAATTCCGGCGACAAATTCAACGTGATCTACGCTGAAAACGACGGTATGGCGAAGGGCGCTGTTGCAGCGCTGGATGCTGCCGGTATCACCCACGGCGT
>JAEZNC010000086.1 GCA_023441905.1 Bacillota bacterium
GCTGTGTGATTTTTGCCATAGCGTTTGCCATCGGCAATTACGTGGGCTCGTGGCTCGAAGGCAAGCTCGCATTCGGCCTCAGCTCCATACAGGTTATCATCAATAAGGACGAGGCTGCGGATTCGATTGTGCAGGAGCTCAGAGACAACGGGTTTGGCGTTACCATTATGGAGGGGGAAGGCAAAACGGGCACAAGAGAGATACTGCTGCTGCATTTAAAGAGAAAGCGGATTCCCGCCGCGATGGCGCTGATTAAAGCAAGGCTGGATAACGCGGTGATCACGGTGAACGACGTGCGTGTGATTAACGGGGGGTTTATCAAGAAATGAAGAGTGTCTGCGTGTATGCCTCGGGCAGCCATGCGCTGGATGACGTTTATATCAAGGAAGCGGAAACGCTCGGGCGGCTGATTGCGCAAAACGGCTTTGCGCTCGTTTTCGGCGGCGGTACGCACGGGCTGATGGGTGCGGCGGCGCGCGGCGCGGCGCAAATGGGCGGCCGGGTTATCGGCGTGGCCCCAGAAATGATGAACGTGAAAGCGCTGCTGTTTGACGGATGCAGCGAAATGCACATCACGAGCGGCATGCGCGAGAGAAAGGCGCTGATGGAAAGCAAGGCGGATGCGTTTATCGCGCTGCCGGGCGGTTACGGCACGCTCGAGGAGCTGCTCGAGATCATCACACTGCGGCAGCTTGGCGTGCATCATAAGCCGATTGCGGCGATCAACACAAACGGTTTTTACAGCGGGCTGGCGGCTCAGTTTGATGAGACGGTGAGGCAGGGATTTGCGAAGCAGGACGCAATGAGCGTTTATCGGATATGCGCCAACGCACAGGAGGCGATGGACTACATCGCCAGCAAGGACGCATCGCGTCCGTATATTAAAAACGAATTGATAAAAAGAACCTGAGGAGAAGAAAATGAGAGCCATAGTCACAGTGACGGGAAAAGACAAAACAGGCATTATCGCGCGCGTATCGGCCGCGCTCAGTGAGTACGGCGTGAACATACTTGATATCAGCCAGACAGTGCTGCAGGATTATTTTGCGATGATCATGCTTGTGGACCTTGACGGCTGTAAGGTGCCTTTCGGCGAACTGAGTGACAGCATCAGCGACACCGCGAAATCCATCTGCATGGATATCCGCATCATGCGCGAAGAGATATTTGATGCGATGCACCGGCTGTAAGGAAAGATTTGAATACGCTCTAAGAAGGTATGTCAAACTTTCATTGAACTAACTATACGGTCTTTAGTGTGTTTGGAAGAATAAAAGTCCAGTGCTCGAATCGATCGGGCACTGGACAGAGAGAAAATCGTTTATGGTTTTTTACTCCTCTGAGCACCTGTCGGTGATAGCTTTCATTCCATCCCTACGGGGGCGCTCATGAGAGCGTTGACTCCCTCAGACACAGTCGGAAGACAGCCCTTTGGTCTGCCCGTTCCGCGTTGTTCTTGAGGGAGCAATTAATAAAATTGAATTTCTATTCAGCAATCAATGCGCCATTGCTTTAAGAGGCAATAGGCGTTTTTTTATTTCTTTGTCGGGTCGTTCACCGCGCCGATAAACGCAATCGTGCCGTCTTCCTGAGAGTAGATCGCGAACACAAACGGCTTGTCAGCATAGAACTTGGCCGGCTCCTGCGCCATCAGTGCAGCGCCGGTTTCGGCAAACACCTCGGTGACGGCGGCAGCTTCTGCGCCAAGCTCATCCACGCGAATGTAGCATTTGTGCAGCACGTCATCAATGTAGATTTCGTTGGCTTCGTCAGTCATGGCAGAGAAATCGGCAGCGCCGGGATTCAAGGCTTTGCCCATGCCCATTGCGGCGAGTGTATCCTTAAGCTTTGTGAAATGCGCGAATTCAAACTTAGGCAGCCTGATCCACACTTCCTGCTGCTGCGCACCTGACAGCGCTGCCGAGAACGCATCGGAGTCGAGTGTATTCAGCAAGCCGCTCACATCCTTTCCTTCGGCAGGAAGCAGAAAGGCCATCGCATATTGGCCTTCACCATCTTCGCTCTTAAAATTGAGCGTGATCATCGAAAAATCACTGTTCTCATAATACGGCACCGACCAGGTGCTGTGCATGAACGCGGTCATCACACTGCCGGATGGCGCGGCAAATTTCTCGTCATACGTGTTATTCGCTTCAAAAGGAAGCTCCCATTCGCCAAGGTAATACAGTGCGTTGGCAAGCACAATGCGAGTTGTATCCGGCAGCTCCTCGGTGACGATCTGCCGGATACGGCCATGCGTCTTCTCCTCAGCCCACACGTTCACGGCGTCCATCGCGCCCGGAATTTTGAGCGGGAATGCATCCGCGAAGAAGTCGTTCGTACAGGAGTTTATGAATTTTTCCGAGAAGGTATAATCATCGCTGAGCCATATCGCGTTGGCTGCTTCCATGCCGCCCGTGTTGGCACGCCACATCAGCGACCGGCACGCATCCGTGATTTCGCTGTCGCTAAAGCCATTAAGTCCGAGCACCTGCGCCATTTCACCGGCTGTGTCGCCCGCCGCGCCTGTGCGCGTCATGCAGAGCGCGAGCTCAATGCTGGCGGGGGAGAGAGCAAGGTTATCTTCGTTGGTCATCAAGCGTTTGGCAGTTTCGAAGCCAAGCCCGTTGACGGCCGACACGAACCGCTCGTCAAGCGGCGTGATGCTTTGCATTTTGAGCGCTGCGCGGTATTCGCCCGCGTTAGGGTTTGGAGCCGTTATCGGGGCAGTGCATCCGCCAAGCACGAACAGTCCGGCCATAAGAATAAACAACATCTTTTTCATACTTGTCTCCTTCAAGAATAGATAGTATATCACCATATCAACGAACAGCATCAGAAGTTCCCGAAAAGATATCATCCGGTGTTCTATCAAGTGGTCTTTGTCGGGTCATTCACCGCGCCGATAAACGCAATCGTGCCGTCTTCCTGCGAATAGATCGCAAACACGAATGGCCTGTCGGCATAGAAATTGGCCGGTTCCTGCTCTATCAGCGCCCCGCCATCGCGCATTTCTACCACGGTCACAGCGGCGGCTTCGGCGCCAAGCTCATCCACGCGAATGTAGCACTTGTGGAGCACCTTGTCGACATAGATCCCGTTGGCTTCATCGGTCATCGCGGAGAAATCGGCATCACGGCTGAAGGCTTTGGTCATGCCCATCGCAGCGAGCGTCTTTCTTAGTTCGGTGAAATACGCGAACTCAAACTTGGGCAGCCTGATCCAGACCTCCTGCCGCTGCGCACCCGACAGTGCTGCCGAGAACGCATCTACGTCGAGTGTTTCGAGCAGACTGCTCACACCTTTGCCCTCAGCGGGCAGCAAAAATGCCATCGCGTATTGGCCTTCATCCTCCTTACCTTTGAAATCGAGGGTAATCATCGAAAAATCGCTGTTCTGATAATACGGTACCGACCAGGCGCTGTGCATAAATGCGGTGGTCACGCTGCCGGACGGCGTGTAAAATTCATTGTCATAGGTGTTGTTGGCATCAAACGGCAGCTCCCACTCGCCAAGGTAGTAAAGTGCGTTTCCCAACACAATTTCCGAATCAGGCGGCAGCTCTTCGGTGATAATCTGCTTGATGCGACCATGCGTCTTTTCGTCGGCCCACGCGTTCACGGCGTCCATCGCGCCCGGAATTTTGAGCGGGAATGCATCCGCGAAAAAGTCGTTCGTGCAGGTGTTTATGAAGTTGTCCGAGAAGGTGTACCTATCGGTGAGCCATATCGCGTTGGCCGCTTCCATGCCGCCCGTGTTGGCGCGCCACATCAGCGACCGGCACGCATTTGTGATTTCGCTGTCGGTTAAGCTCGATACGCCGAGCACCTGCGCCATTTCACCGGCCGTATCGCCCGCCGCGCCCGTGCGTGTCATGCAGAGCGCAAGCTCGATGCTTGCGGGGGAGAGCGCAAGGTTGTCTTCGTTGGTAATCAGGCGTTTTGCGGCTTCGAAGCCAAATCCGTTGACGGCAGACACGAACCGCTCATCAAGCGGCGTAATGCGCTGCTTTTTGAGCTCTGCGCGGTATGTGCCTGTTTTTGAGCTTTGAGCGGTGCCGGGGGTGCAGCCACCGATTATCAATAAGATTGCCAATAATATAAAGATTTTTTTCATGCCCTTCTCCTTCATATAAACACAGATATTCTACCATTAAAACGCACAGCGGCAATAAAAGTTCCCAAATGGATACTATTTTTCCCACAAAAACAGTATAATGTAAGCGCTGATGTTCTAATTCGACATAAAGCGGGGGTATGATATGAAAACGGGCATTGCATTCGGCGGCGGCGGCACACGCGGATTTGCTCATATCGGCGCGATACGCGTGTTTCAGGAAAACAACATTGTGTTTGACATGGTGGCGGGAAACTCGGCAGGAGCCATTGCAGGCGCGCTGTATGCGGCGAACATTCCCTGGGAAAAGCTTTACGACTTTGTACTGAACCTGCGAGACAATGTCGCGCTGCCACGAAAACCACACTTGATTTCTTACATGAGCCCCGAGATTATTGAACGGCTGGCGGACTGCTTCTTAAAGAATATGGATTTCTCCGATCTGCACCGGCCGTTTTGTGCGGTCGCGGTGGATTTAAGGCAGGGCATGCTGGAAACACTGAAAGAGGGCAGTGTCTCCAAAGCCGTATCGGCAAGCTGCGCTGTGCCGGGCGTGTTTCAGCCCGTGTGCATCGGCGACAAGGTGTATATCGACGGCGGGACGCTGCGCAGCATTCCCACGAGGGAGCTGCGGGATATGGGGGCTGACGCTGTGGTGGGCATTAATTTAAACGCCGACAGAAACCGCGGCACCGACAGCTTAAAGCGCATTGATGTGTTTCTGACGGCGTACAATTTAAGCGCCAATATCAACAGTGTGGTGTGCGAACGCTATGCCGACATCATGCTGCGCCCCGCGCTTGAAGGCCATACGAGGCACAGCTTTAAGAATATCGAGACCATGCTGCAGATCGGCGAAGAGACGGCACGTGAGCATCTTGGGGAAATCAAGGCGCTGCTCGCGGGCGGACTAATCGAACTGCCACGAGAGCGAGAAGGTACCGTCCGCTGACTTTCCCTCCACCGAAACGTCATATGTGCCGTCAGTGGGAACGGTGAACGTTTGCGAGTCGGCAACTGTGCAGAGGGGGGCACCGTTTTGCTTCACAGAGGCTTTGAGGCTTTCGTCTTGAGTGTAGCTGAAAGTGACCGTATCGCCCTCTTTAAGTGAAAGGCGTTGGGTGATTGAACCGTTGAAAGACGCGTAGCTTGCGTTGATCCCTTTATCTGTCGCGTTGTAGCTAAACTCGGTAAAATGCCCGTTCGTGACCGTGCATCCGCATAGCAGAGCGGATATGACGAGCGCTTAGATCAATATAACAACTCTTTTCATCACAATCACTCCTTTACAGATCCACATGTTTCGATGCGAGACGGCCGGACACTGCCGTACAGCCGATAAACCATGCCGCGTATGTGACCGCGCCGATGATAAAATACTTGCTGAACAGGCCGCCGAGCTGTGTCGCGTCTGTGGGAATCAGCCTCCCGATATCGCCGATGAGCCCAAAAGCCACAAGCAGCAGACCGTTGACGATGTTGACGCCCACGCCAAACACAAAATACATGAGCAGCGCGACGAGCCAGCCATAGTTGGTGGCGCGCAGAATCACACGGCTGAATGTGACGGCGAGCAAGGCAATAGCCATCTGCGCGACCAGCTGCATCACAATGAGCAGGGTATAGACGGCAAACACACCGTCGAGCGAAGCCAGCCCGAGTTCAAGCTGTATCGAGCTTAAAATATCCGTGACGGCTCCGGGATAAAATTGATTTGCAAAGTGGGCAGTCAGCATCAGGCAGCCCGCCGTGAGCACAACCGAAACCAGCGTCTCAATGGCACCATACAGCGATTTTGCGAGTATAATCTTGCTGCCGCTCTGAGGCGTGAGAAACAGCATGTAGCCCTGCTTATGCTTTAAATCCGAATAAAGCTTGGTGACGGTATTGAGCAGCGGCAGCAGCAGCGCGCCGATCACGAGCAAAAGAGTAAGCACAACGGTCAGCCCGCCGAAGGCACGTATCTGAAAGATGGTGACAATCGTGATGCCCTCCAAAACGAGTATGGTCAGCAGCGCACCCAGCAGCAGCGGCTTGCGGCGCAAAAATTCATATTTCATCAGTTTGATCATGATGCAAAAACCTCCTTATAGATATCAACAATTGATTTGCCACGGGCCTCGCGCAGCGCCTCGGCGTTGCCCTGCATCACAATACGGCCATCCTTGATCATAATGACGTCGTCGAGTATGCTTTCCATCACATCGATCAGATGGCTCGAAACAAGTATCGTGTTATTCTCGTTAGCGATTTCGATGATGGCTGACATGATCACATCACGTGCGAGCAGATCGATGCCGTTGAGCGGTTCATCGAGCATGATCAATTGCGCGCTGCGCGATGCGGCCGCCGCGAGCTTGAGTTTGGCTGCCATGCCGGACGACATCGACGCAACCTTCATCTCGGGTGTCAGGCCCATTTTCTTGATGAACATATCAAATGTGTTGGCGGAGAAATCGGGATAAAAATCAGTGTGGAATGTGCACACCTCGCGGACTGTCATATAGCTGTAAAAGTAGCTTTCGGTGGGCATGTAGACGACATGCGCCCGCGTTGCCGCGCTGACAGGTTCTCCGAGTATGCTGATTTGGCCGGATGTGGGATGGGCGAGCCCGGCGGCCAGCTTCATAAATGTTGTTTTGCCGCTGCCGTTGGGCCCGAGCAGGCCGTATATGCGCCCCGGCTCCAGCGCCACGGTTGCCGAGTCCACAGCCAGCGTGCGCTGATAACGTTTGGTCAGATTTGTTGCTGAGAGTATCATTTCATTTCCTCCTCAATGGCTTGCTTCATTTCATCAAGTGAGAACCCAAGCGCGGTCATTTCGCTGATGAATTCGTGCGTGAGTTTATCCGCGAGCTCGCGCTTGACGCGCGCGACCACGCCTTTGTCGATTGTTAAAAAAGTGCCGAGACCGCGCTCGGTATAGCAAAGGCCCATCATTTCCATCTCCTTATATATCCTTGCTGCCGTGTTTGGGTTCACCTCGTACTCAAGAGCCAGTACGCGCGTTGAAGGAAGCTTATCGCCGGGCTGAATTTCACCCTGTACGATTCGCTTCTGAATATGATTGATCACCTGCATGTAGATTGGTGTGCGGCTGTTGTATTCCATGTTTCACCTCGCCTAACTGTACTAGTGAAATAGTACACTAATTTAATGGACATGTCAATACAACATCTTAGAAAAAACATTGCTTTTTTTAAAATGTGTAGTAAAATAAACTTGGTAGAATTGAAGAATGGCAGGGCTTTTTTTATTGCCCAAATGTTCAAATATTGTAGCATGGAAGGATGGATCATATCATGGTTGAGCAAATCATTATTGCCGGTCTTTATGTATTGTTTTTACTGTTTATCGCCGGTTACTCCTTATTCTCGAAACGAAAAGCAAAAACCACAGACGACTTCTTTTTGGGCGGCCGCAAAATCGGCGCGTGGATGTCTGCTTTTGCGTACGGAACAACGTATTTTTCCGCGGTGATATTCATGGGGTATGCCGGAAAATACGGCTGGAATTTAGGGCTGTCCGCCACATGGATCGGCATCGCGAATGCGGTGGTCGGTACGTTTGCGGTATGGAAGCTGATGGCAAAGCCCACAAGGCGCATCACTCACAAGCTGGGCTCTTCCACAATGCCCGACTTTTTCTTAAAGAGATACAACTCGCCCAATATGAAAATAATCGCGGCGCTGATTATATTCGTGTTCCTCGTTCCGTATTGCGCAAGCGTATACCAGGGCCTAGGATATTTTTTCCAAAGCGTGTTCGGAGTCCCATATGAGTATTGCATGATTGGGATGGCACTGCTGACGGCGATTTATCTGCTGGCCGGAGGTTACATTGCCACGGCGCTGACCGACTTTGTTCAAGGTATTGTGATGATTGTTGGTGTGATATTGATGATCGTGATGGTGGTGGCACGTCCCGAAGTGGGCGGCCTTGGCGCGGGGCTTGCGAAGATTGCGGAAATCCCGGACATTGGGCCCGCTCTCGCTTCTCCGTTTGGCTCGCCTGAGAACGCGATTCTGTTGATCTCCCTGATACTGCTGACCAGCCTTGGCACATGGGGCATGCCTCAGATGGTTCATAAGTTTTATGCGATTAAAGACAACAAAGCCATCCATCGCGGCACGATCATCTCCACAGTCTTCGCATTGGTGATTGGCGGCGCAGCCTATTTCACAGGTACGTTCGGACGGCTGTTTTTGGCCGAAGCGCCGGAGAATCTTGATACCGTGATGCCGCAGGTGCTCGGTGCGGCGCTGTCTCCCGCGATGCTCGGGCTTATCCTCGTGCTGCTGCTCGCGGCTTCAATGTCCACACTGTCGTCGCTCGTGCTCGTGTCTTCGTCGTCCATTTCCATGGACCTTGTGAAGGGCGTATGGAAGAAAGACATGAAGGACAAAAGCGTGATGGCGCTGATGCGCGTGCTGTGCGCCGTGTTTGTGGCAATATCGCTCGTGATTGCGCTGCTGCAGCCGGCCGCCATTGTAACGCTGATGAGTTACTCGTGGGGTGCACTTTCGGGCTGCTTCCTTGCGCCGTTCCTGCTGGGCGTGCGCTGGAAGGGCATGACCAAAGCGGGCGCATGGGCTGGTGTGATCACGGGCCTCGTGGTGGTGGTGCCGCTGATGATCATCGGCAGCGTCAGCACGATATTGCCCAAGTGGCTGAGCCCCCCGACAATCGGTTCCATCGCGATGGTACTCTCGTTGATCGTAACGCCGATTGTGAGCAAAATGACAAAGAAGTTCGATGCGGCGCATATCGAGAAGGTTTTCGGGGAGTCCGAAGACATCGTCGAATCGGAAGGCATTTCGGCTTAAAGGATAACAACAACGGCTCCGGGTTTCGTAAGCTGCCCGGAGCTTTTTATTTTGAAAGCCACATACATGGTTAGATGAAAAGCCTTGTTATTAAGCAAACGTTGACGAATTCCGAACGCTGTCTTTACGATTGCTGTCGCTGTCGCTGTCGCTGTCGCTGTCGCTGTATCGCTGACATCGTTGCAGCGATTCTAAGATGATGCTTCTTGCAGAAGACGAGATTTGGTCATCGCACCTCTCATTGTTTGTTAATGAGCAATTGTCAGAGAGCATAATGCGTTCGTGTTGACGGTTTTTTTGACACCTCATCCGGTGCTTTTGCCCGACTTTCTTTTGAGGATAAGGCCAGGCTGCTGACAAGGTCACAAGTGTCAATGTGATGGAAAGCAAATTTTCTTGTCACCCAACCCACTTCGTAATGATGAGCGAGAAACAACGACGGAGTGGTACGAGTTAATATTACCGTAGCTTTCCGTCCGCGGTGATTTGTGAATTTCCTGATGACAAACACACCCCCGGCAGTACATTGCCGGAGGTGTGTGGATTTGACAGTGATGATTGTTGGCTGCGCTATGCGGCGGGTTCGGCTCCCGTGTTTGTCGAAGGGCCTAGTACTGCGCCGGGAGGAGGAGGCACAAAGCCTGTGTCGGGCGGGATCGTTGGGCTTGTCGAGGCGCCCGGCGTGGCAGACGGTGCCGGCGTTGCGGATGGTTTGGGCGGATTTTTCACATGGTTCACCAGCTTGTCATAAAGCGAGGCCATGTCGTCCGCGGCAGCAGACAGGCTTCCGGTGCTTCTCAAACCCTTGTTTGAATTCTTGCTTCGTGCGCTTTTCAGCTGGCCCTGCGCTGCTGAAAGTGTCCCTTTCGCATCATCGATTTGTGACTGCGCGCTGCTGATCAGCTCGGGTGACAGCGAGGATTCATTTTTGTTTAAATAGCTCTCGGCCTTTTTTATAGCATCTTCAAGGGCATCAGCGGCCGCATCGTATGCCACATAGTCAATGTCGTATGTCCAGTCGATATCGGCGTCAACGCCGAAAATCTCTTCGACGACCTCCTTTGTATACGTATGATCAAGCACGTAGTACGTCGCGTTGTACGCACGCATATATTTCCCTTTGAGTGCGTAACGGTTCAAATCAGAATCCGGGTCAAGATCGAGAGAGAAAAACACAAGCGCCGCAATCTGTTCAAGGTTCAAATTCGTGTATATTTCAGATTTCAGCCTATCATAGATACCGGGAATTTTGGGCAGCGCGTTTGAGCTTTTGAGCTGGCTGAACACCGCAAGCAGCAGCCGCTGCTGCCGGTCGATACGGTCGATATCGGTGCCCGAGGTGATGTCCTTGCGTTCGCGGCAGTAATTGAGCACATCCTGCCCGTTCAGCAGCTGATAGCCGGGCATCAGGTGAGTTCCGTCCAGATTGATCTCGTAGTCCACATCGTAGTAAACACCGCCCAGCTCATCCACAATGTCTTTCACCGCCTGCATCTCGAAAGCGACATAATAATTGACGGGAATACCCCCCAGCGTGGTGTTAACCGTTTGCATCATGCATTCAAAGCCTCTGCCCTCAAAGCCGCCTGCAGACATCCATGCGCCGTTGATCTTCCATCTTTCTTTCGTAAAAGCGATATCCGCATAGCTGTCGCGCGGGATGGAAAGGATATCGACTTTTCCCGTTGAGAAGTTGACGGAAAACAGCATCATCGTATCCGTTCGAAAATCTTCGCGTCCCTCGCGTTCGGACGTGTAGTCGATTCCGGCCATGAGAATATTGACGCGATCCTTCATAAAGTCTTTATCGGCCTGCATGGCCAGCAACTCTTCGGGGGAGAGCGTTTCTCCGGGTGCGGCGTTGCCGCCGGTTTCTGCGGGAACAGGTGTCGGATCGGGGAAAGCCGCCCTTGCGTCGATCATGGTCACAAACACAAACCGGAGCATAAAAACAACAACCGCCAGTGCCACCGCCAACGCGCTGTAGATTAGAATTTTCTTCTTTGTGACGGGCTTATGAAAAAGGCGATCTTCGCTGTTTTTTTCCTTTCCTGGTTTTGGTGAAGGCTTAATCGTTCCTTTCGTTTGTCCGAAGCTGTATTTTCTCTTCTTATATTTTATGTTGGGTGTTTGCATAAAGCTGGTCCTCTGTCATTTTATTAAAGCGCAGCCACAAAGTTGCGCGAAAAAATTATACCACATATTGCAAATGATTGTTACATAAATATTCTTTAATGGGGAGATATCATAAGAAATCAAAAAAATAACACCCCATTCCGTTTTAAGACGGAGATGAGGTGTTTGAAGTTCCATGAATCGCTCATTTTCTTCAGGATTACCCCACACGGCGGGCAAGCATAAAGTTTCTTGCCCAGTATGTGTTATCGAGTGTGCTGACCATCACCTTGCCCTGGCCCGACGAAGCATGCACAAACTGGCCGCCGCCGGTATAGATGCCCATATGGCTGATGTATGAGGAGTTATCCGACCTGAAGAACACGAGATCACCCTTTTTCAGCGAGGCTGTGTTTGTGATCTTCGTCCATGAAGACACCTCGCTGTATGCCGAAGCCGAATATCTTTGCACGCTGAACCCGGCATTTGTCATGGCATAGTAGGCAAGGCCCGAGCAGTCATAGGAATTCGGCCCGTTTCCGCCCAGCACATAGGGTTTGCCCACCTGAGTCAACGCAATATCCGCGATGGCTGCCGCGGCAGGTGTCGTCTGGCTTTGTTGAGAAGCCTTCACGGCGCTGCCGGAAAACGCTTTGTTACGTGTAGCGGGCCCCGCTATGCCATCAACGCTAAGGCCATTGGCCTTCTGGAAAGCAATCACCGCATTGCGGGTGACGGTGCCGAAATACCCGGTACCCGTGCCGCTGAAGTAACCGAGCTCTTTGAGCTTGAGCTGCAGCGCTTTGACCGCTTCGCCTGAGCTGCCCTCTTTAAGCAAAAGGCTTTTGGCTGTGGACGAATAAAGCTTGCTTTGAGTCAGAGGCCCCGCTAAACCATCGGCAGAAAGGCCATTGTTGCTCTGAAATCGGATAACCGCCGTTCTGGTCACTGTACCATAGTACCCGGTTGCATTCGGATAATCCATATACCCGAGCGCGAGCAGACGATTTTGCAATTGAGTAACATCGCTGCCTCTGCTTCCGAGCTTCATAGTCGGCGCGGCCGCCATCGCCGACGGTACCGCTGCAAACAGCACGGTCAGGACGCAAAGTGTCACCACGATCAGTCTTATATATCTTTTTTTCATAACGTCTCTGTCTCCCTTCTGTGTTTTTGCTTTGGTGTGTTTATTATAACGAACAGACATATATGGCTCAAAGTGCGCTAAAACAGCCTATCCGGGTTTAAATAGGGATAGCATCACTTATTACAGAAATGTTAAGTTAATGTGACGATTTGATGGTATATGCTCGTGTATGCGTGATATCGGGCAAAATTATATGGAAGTGAACGAATATAATGACAACGTATCCAAATAAACCGCCGGCGCAGTGATGGTATGCGTATGTGTGAAAGCGTATATCACAGCGCCCATTGAACTTTCGGGCTGACATTATGGCCTTGCGTCTGCCAAGAAGGGAATCTCAATATCCTCTGGACTGCTGTCTTCATACCCACTGACAGCAGATATGCTTTTCATTCCACAAAAAGAGGCCGCATCGGCCTTTGAGGCTGTCGATAAAGTTAAAAAAAGCCTCTCGCAGATGACTGTCTAGAAGGGAACGACCGGGGGATAGGTACGAGGTGCCGGAAAAAGTGGCTGATTCAACTGGTTTTATGTCATTTGCTATCCCCCAATCGCGAATCAGATCCGCCCTTATAAGGTAGTCATCAGAGGGGGCGGCAATGATCGTATTTTTTTAACACTTTGAGAGGCCACACCAGCCTCTTGTGTTGGTCTAAAGAAAACGATTATCACGGCTCCCTCCGGTGAAGGGCTGTGCCCGATAGGTGCTGGGGGATAGAAAGGGGCTTTTCACCGGCACCCCACCCCGCTATTCGTGCCGCACTCCTCAGAGGAGGGCTGTCTCCGATTGGTGACGGGAGGGGATTTCTAGCTTAATCGATAGCCTGGATAGATTCCGTTGCGTGGTTGCGCCGTTTCGCAGAGGAAAGCATGACAAAATAGGATTCTTCATCAAACAAAAAGAGGCCGTGACGGCCTCTTTGTTAAGTATCAGCTTAATAATTCTGGGCGTAAATCTCAAAGTATGCCTTGGCATGAGCGCAAACGGGGCAGACAGCCGGCGCTTCCTTGCCTGTAAAACGGTGCCCGCAGTTGGAGCATTCCCATTCGACTTCGACATCGCGTTCGAACACCACGCCGTTTTTCACGTTTTCGGCCAGTTTGTTGTAACGCTCTTCGTGCAGCTTCTCCACGCCGGCAACGCCTTCGAACAGCCGCGCGATATCTTCAAAGCCCTCTTCTCTGGCTTCCTTGGCCATACGCGGATACATGTCGTCCCATTCGTAATGCTCTCCGCCCGCGGCGCTCACAAGGTTATCCATTGTGGAGCCGATGCCCGCGAAAAGCTTATACCAAAGCTCGGCATGCTCCTTTTCGTTGGCGGCTGTTTCCGCAAAAATGTTGGAAATCTGAATATAGCCTTCCTTCTTGGCTTTCGACGCAAAGAAGGTGTATTTGTTGCGCGCCATTGATTCGCCCGCAAAAGCATCCATCAGGTTCTTCTCAGTTTTTGTTCCTTTTAACTTATCCATCTTTGTCTCCTTCTCAAATAGTATATTTTTATGATTTCCAGAGTCCATGCAGGTTGCAGTATTCATAAACCACCGCAATGTCCTGCGCTTTCACGTCGAACGTGGCTTCGGGCGTGCCTGTCGGATCCAGCTTCGCGCGGAGCGACTGACCATCCTTCTTAAACACCTCGATGAAGCTGATATGGTGTTCTTCCGTCATCGGATGTGCCACGCTGCCGATTTTAACGGTTGTCTTATCGCCGTCGGCCACAATCACCGGAACATGCTTCTCAACAGCCGCTTCTTTGGTGTTGGCTTCCAGCTTAATCATCTTTTGTCCGCAGCAGACGAGCGTGGGCGCGCCTTCGTTCACGATGCTGACCACATGGCCGCAGATTTCACAATAGTAATAGTCGCCGTAATGAGTCATTTTTAGTACCACCCTTTCATTTAATTATATGATTGCTGATTATCGCATTGGTCGCAAACGCCATAAAATGTGATATGGCAGCCTTCGAGCTTATGGCTGCCCGCATCAACGGAATTGAGAGCAGAGTCTTCCAGCGTCTTTGCATTGAGGTCGTACACCTTGCCGCATTGACGACAGTAGAAATGAGAATGCAGAGCCACATTGCCATCGTAGCGGTCGAACGAGCCGCCGCATGACAGGCGCTGGATGAGGCCCTGATTTTCGAGTATGCTTAGGTTGCGGTAAACGGTGCTTAGGCTCAGGTTCGGAAATACCGGTTTCATTTTTTCAAACAGCCAGAATGCATTCGGATGGGAATCGACAGAACGAAGGATGTCGAGCATATATTTTCTCTGCTTGGTATTGCGCACGGTTTTGTTGTCAAGAACCATGGGAACCACCTTGTTATTAAGAATCGTTATTAATAAATTATCACTGTTTAATTGTCTTGTCAAGCACATAAAAGAATTTTTTTATAGAAATAAATCACGCTCTTCCTATTGCAGAATAATAATGGTATGTTTATGGTATTAACCAAAGGAGCCGTGTATATGCGTTTAATTCACAGAAGAGCAGCTGCGTTTTTTTTGTGTATCCTGATTCTTTTTTCTATAACGGGTTGCAACGCGTTTTACAGAAAAGCTTCCGAAGTTTTCGGCCCGGAAACGGACGGCGTGTGGGGCAATACGCCGATACCATCCTCAACGGTTTCCGCTGCGCCTGCGAATGAGGGAACGCCGGGGACATGGACGGTGATGCTTTATTTGAACGGCTCCGATCTCGAAAGCCAGGGCGGAGAGGGAACATCGAGCCTGCAAAGCATTATGAACAGCAGCCTGCCCGAAAGTATCAATGTGCTGATCTATACAGGCGGAACATCGCAATGGAACAACGATGTGGTGAGCGCCGATTCTAACCAGATTTGGCTCGTGAAGAACAATGACCTGACGCTGCTCGAGACGCTTGAGGCCCACAGCTTAGGCGAGAGTGGGACGCTTTCGGATTTCATCTCCTATGCACAGACCCATTATCCGGCAGACCATAAAGCGCTGCTGATGTGGAACCATGGCGGGGGCAGCGTGATTGGCTTTGGAGCCGACGAGCTGCATAATTATGACAGCCTGTATCTTTCGGAACTGACGGATGCGTTTTCATCCGCGTATGACGGGCAGCCTTTTGAATTGATCGGCTTCGATGCATGCCTGATGGCGAGCGTGGAGATGGCGGCGGTGGCTGCGCCATACGCGCATTACCTGGTGGCGTCCGAAGAGGTGGAGCCGGGAAGCGGCTGGGATTACGAATACCTGCTCGAAGCCCTTGCCGCCGATACAGGGATGACAGGGGCGGAACTCGGCAAGGCCATCACTGACGGATATTTTACGCGCAGCGCGGGCGGCGGTATGGAGGGAGACCTCACGTGCTCTGTCATCGATTTGAGCAAGATTGACGCCATTGAAGCGCAGTTGGCGGCCTATGCCTCCAGCCTCGACGGGCAGCTCGCGCAGCCTTTAACCGTTCAGACCCTTTCAAAGGCGCGTCAAAACGCGGATAAGTACGGCGAAGAACCGGGCGCAACGGGCACCGAAACGCTCAACATGATTGATTTTTATCACTTCATTTCCCTTCAGGAGGGCGGAGCGGCGGCAGATCAGCTGATGGCCGCGATACAGGACGCCGTGGTGTACGAGCGCAGCGGAGAACAGCAGGTCAACTCAAACGGGCTTTCGATCTACTTTCCGCTCGAAGCTCCGCAAAGCGGCGACGCAAGCCTTGATGTGTACAGCACCATCGATTTTTGTCCCGAATATAAGCAGTTCATCGTGGATTATCTGGCGGCACTGAAAGAAGATGCTTCACAGATGCCTGTGGAATACGACAGTGCGCTGATTCCCGCGTCTCAGAGCGGCGATTTAAGCGAAGTGGGGTCGTTTTATGTGCACCTGACGGATGCGCAGATGGATTACCTGTCGTATGTGTACTGCACACTCGGGCTTTATCTCGACGACGGGATGATTGTGGACTTAGGCTTCGACAGCGACCTTAGTATTGACTATACCGACAACACGATTCACGACAATTTCCAGGGCTACTGGACGGGAATCAACGGCCAGTTTGCGGCTGTTTATGTGATGGAGGAAACCGAAGACTACGTGATCTACAACATTCCCGTGCTGTACAAAAGCAAAGACGATTTGAGCGAGGCGGATGATGACGATATGGCGATCATCCGTGCCACATGGTACTGGGACAATACGTATGACAACGGCGGCTACTATGAGTATAACGGCATGTATTATATGAATCAGGAATACGACGCTCCGTCAACGAAGCTGTCGATCGAGCTCACGGCGGGTGATGTGGTGACGCCGATCTACTGGCCGTATTACGCGTCGGACGGGGATTACGAATCCTATTACACGGCGGACCCGTATACGCTCGGCGCGGACGGCATTGTGCTTGACTGGATCGAGCTGCCGTCGGGCAGCTACCAGTACGGCTTCATGTTCTACGACGTATACGGCGGGGAGCATTACAGCGAAATGATGGATTTTGACATGTAACGGTCTTTCGCCAATCATGATGATGAGCACCCCTAAAGATGGATGGTATCACATACTGAAAACATCTTTGGGGGTATTTTATTGCGGTGCAAAGATGTTTTCTTGTTGCCTGAAGGCGCAGCTTTGACGGCCACGGCCGAAGAAAACCAGATAAATGACGCGGATTGTTCATGACAGAACAGATTGAAAAACGCAATGATGCCCCCTTTGCTGGAAAGCTGTCGCAGACAGCGTTTGATGTGGCGTCATCTGGTGCCAAACAGTGCGCCATCCGGTGATGCGAGCGCTTTCTCTTCAAGTGTTTTAATCCCCGGCATGCTTTGCATTCATATAAAAAATAGACTGTGCGGAATATCTTTGCACAGTCTATTAATTCTTGGTTTAAGCTTGTTCAGCGTGACTTACGCGTGAGAATCTCGGAATAGATCACGGCGCGGACAAAATCGCTCTTGTCTTCAAAAAGCTTCAGAGTGTTTTTTACATGCTTGACCGTTCGCTTCGGCATATCGCTGATCTCGGCGCTGTCCGTATGGAAGGTGGCCAGATCAATGTTCGCATACCGGTTCGTCGCCTGAAAAGCAGAGGCCGATTTTGCCATACGCATCGCGGCATCGTCCTGCTCCGAAGCGGTCGGCCGGGCAGCCGGCTGACTGACAGTGTAAACCGGCCGGGTTTCCGGCGCGCGCTGTGATGCATCCATTTCGTTTGACATCATAAACGCACGTTGAATATCGCTGAGCGAGGGTCGCACGGGCGTGTCCTCAGAGCCCTGTTGCGGCTTCTTTTTGCTTGCGGCAGACAGCAGCGACACAATAACGGCTATGACGATGATGACAATGACTTCCATATTCGATCATCCCTATTCGGTTTCTTTGTCGATCTTGGGCGATGTGGCGTTTGAGATGGCATCGCGCATGCTCGTGTCAGCCATCACGTTTTTCATGTTGTAGTAATCCATCACGCCTAGGTTGCCGTCTTTGAACGCAACCGCCATGGCGAGCGGGATCTCGGCTTCAGCCTCCACGACTTTGGCGCGCATTTCCTGCACGGCGGCGAGCATTTCCTGTTCTTTGGCCACAGCCATCGCGCGGCGTTCTTCGGCCTTGGCTTGAGCGATTTTTTTATCGGCCTGCGCCTGATCGATCTGCAGCTGAGCGCCGATGTTGCGTCCAACGTCCACATCCGCGATATCGATGGAAAGAATCTCGAATGCGGTACCGGCGTCGAGCCCCTTGGCCAGCACGGTTTTGGAGATCAGATCGGGGTTTTCAAGCACTTCCTTGTGTGAATTCGAGCTGCCGACGGTGGTGACAATGCCTTCGCCCACGCGCGCAATCACCGTTTCTTCACCCGCGCCGCCCACGAGACGGTCGATATTCGTGCGCACGGTCACGCGCGCTTTGGCTTTGAGCTCAATGCCGTCTTTGG
>JAEZNC010000126.1 GCA_023441905.1 Bacillota bacterium
GTATGATTCCTGTGTAAACCCCAGAGAATCAAAATAGGTGGTCATGACGTTTTGATACTCGTCGTCATAGTTTTTTGTGGGGTCATCTTCTACTGCAACCTTGGCAAGATATTCTGCGTACGACTTGATTGAATTAACGGTGCTGTTAAATTCATCGTCAATTTTCTTGTTATCGTCCTCGGTCAGCTGATCGAAACCCAGCTCAATGGCCTTTTCCATCGCGATCTGATCGATCACAAGCTGGTTAAGCGCACTGTTAAGATATGTTTTCCAATAGGTTTCGTCCGACTGGACTTCTTCCAGAGTTGTGCCCTGCTGAGCAAGGGTTTGCCTCATATATTGCACCAACTGGCCCTTGGTGATATCAACATCCTTGTATTCTGCGAGCACTTTTGCATTTTCAACGGCATCGGCTTTTTCCTGGTCGATCGTAATCAGGCTGCAGCCTCCGGAGAAAATAAGGGGAATGCACATCAACAGTGCTGCAATTCTTCTTTTGTTCATGAAAGTCTCCTTCACGTTATTGTTCGGTCCAGCAAATATTAAAATTTTAGCACTTAGATGTTCAAACGTCAACGTTTAAGCCACGGATGCGTGTTCACAAGAAATTAACTGACAAAAAATAAGTTTCATGATAAAATGTTATTGAAAAACAGAAAATAATTAGCGATAATATGTTTAATTATCATGATACATGTGCTTGGAAGGATATTTATGGACATAGCGACCGAGAAAATAGAGCAAATATATGAAAAGATGCTGCTCATCAGATACTTTGAAGAAGAGGTGGCCCGCCTTTTTTTCGAAGGCGTGATGCATGGCACCACGCACCTATACGTGGGAGAAGAAGCTGTGGCGGCGGGTGTGATTGCCGCAATGAAAGAAACGGATGTGATGCTGAGCACGCACCGCGGGCATGGGCATTGCATCGCCAAGGGCATTGACCTTGGCGAAATGATGGCTGAGATGATGGGCCGACAAACCGGAAGCTGCGGCGGCCGCGGCGGCTCCATGCATATCGCCGATCCCGAAAACGGCAATCTTGGCTCTAACGGCGTGGTTGCAGGGGGCATACCGCTTGCTGTGGGAACGGCGCTGGCCATGAAACAGAAAAACACGGGGCAGGTGACCGTTTGCTTTTTCGGAGACGGCGCCACCAATCAAGGCTCGTTCCACGAGGCGCTCAACCTCGCTTCGGTCTGGAAGCTGCCTGTGCTGTTTGTCTGCGAGGACAACCAATACGGCCTCTCGATGAAACGGCACCAAGCGATGAACATCAGCGATATCGCGCTGCGCGCGCAAAGCTACGGCATCGAAGGCATAACCATTGACGGCAACGATGCTGAAGCGGTTTACCGCGAATCTGTCAAGGCGATTGATTATGTGAGAGAAAACGGCCCGATGCTGCTGGTATGCGAGACATACCGCATTTACGGGCATTCAAAGAGCGATAAAAACCAGTACCGGACGGCAGATGAGATTGCGCAATGGAAGCACAAAGACCCGATTGTCCGCCTGAAGGAAAAGCTGCTGGCGGACGGGCGTTTTTCGGCTGAAAAACTTAAGAGCATTGAAAACAATGCCGGACAGGAGATTGAGGCTGCGGTTAAATTTGCGCAAAACAGCCCGTATCCGTCGGCTGACAGCGTTTGTGATTACGTGTACGCATGAAGGAGAAGCGGATGAGAGAATTGACATATGCGCAGGCGATACGCGAGGCGATGACAATTGAGATGCGCCGCGATGAGAATGTGTTTTTAATAGGAGAGGATATCGGCGTTTACGGCGGCTCGTTCGGTGTGACCGCCGGAATGATTGACGAATTCGGGAGCGAGCGCGTGAAGGATACGCCGATTTCCGAAGCGGTGATCGTGGGAGCGGCGGCGGGTGCGGCCATGATGGGCATGCGGCCCGTGGCGGAAATTATGTTCAGCGATTTTATCAGCATTGCGATGGATCAGCTTGTGAATCAGGCGGCCAAGATTCACTATATGTTTGGCGGAAAGTCACGCGTCCCGATGGTGGTGCGTGCGGCGGCAGGCTCGGGAACGGGTGCAGCGGCTCAGCACAGTCAATGCCCCGAATCGTGGGTATGCAATGTGCCGGGACTTAAAGTTGTGGTGCCGGCCACACCGGCAGATGCCAAGGGGTTAATGATCTCGGCCATACGCGACGATAATCCCGTTGTCTTTCTCGAACAGAAAACGCTCTATTCATCCAAAGGCCCCGTGCCCGACGGGGAATACACCGTGCCTATCGGCAAAGCCCATGTAAAACGGACCGGCAGAGACTTAACGATTGTGGCATACGGGCGTATGCTGCCCGCGTGCCTTAAAGCGGCCGAGCTGATGCAAGCGGAGGAAGGCGTAAGCGCCGAGGTGGTGGATTTAAGAACACTGGTGCCGCTTGACAGGGATACAATCATCAAATCGGTGAAAAAGACGGGCCGTTTGCTTATCGTACATGAAGCCAGCCGCACGGGCGGCTTCGGCGGCGAGATCGCGGCTTCGGTGGCTGAGAGTGAAGCTTTTTCAGCGCTGATGATGCCCATACGCCGTTGCTGCGGGCTCGATGTACCGGTGCCTTTCAGCCCCGAACTGGAATCGATCGCGGTGCCTTCAGTGCAGCGCATTGCGGATGAAATCAAAAGCATGACGGTCTGCGGCCGTCGAGCAAAAGCCCGTATTATATAGCGGCACAAACGTCTGAAATCTAATCAGGCGTTTTTTGTTTGACTGAGAACTTGTTATCTGCTTTTAACGACTGTAAAAGCAATCATTCTATATTATTGAATGAATCATAAGACCTGGCAGGAGGTTAAAATATGCAATTCGTCAAATTAAAGAAGAAATATCGCTGGGAGCCCATTGCGTTTGATAGTCATGACATTCTTATGATGATAGAAAACGATCATGTATTGGAATTTGTCGCATCTTACCATGAAAAGATATATTGGATTGGCGTAGCGGCCGATTACCATCACTATACGCGTGAATTCTTTGATCATCTCTATTATATTAATGATCAAGAATATTCAACTTTTCAGGAGTTCAAAGCGCAGGCTACCATAGATGAACAGCTTTTTGCTAATCTCAATGACAAATTAGATGTCATCGATACAATAGAGGGGAATCCAAAGCGTTACTATAGTGATTTGACTTACTTAAAGAAAAAGCTCAATAATTAATAACCTGTACAATCATATTTATAGTCATGACGGTTGTCATACTTCATCAGCCGCAAGTTATGTGTTTGCACTGGCATTTTCGGTACAAATAAAAACGCCCCCGCGGCGCTTGGCTTTGGGAGCGTTCTATCCGGCTGTTTTAACGGTTTATTTTGCCGGAAATCTTATTCACTGATTTTGGTAACACGAATCCCGCCGGATGTGGTGTTCAGATCGAGCAGGCTGCCGCCGCCGTTGACCTTGCCGGACAAATTGTCGCCGACAAAGCTGCCGGACGCGCTGCCGCTCACTGTCACATCAAAATCAGTGCTGACCCCGCCGGATGTTGAATTGGCCCTGAGCT
>JAEZNC010000039.1 GCA_023441905.1 Bacillota bacterium
GTACCGCCGCCGGTTTCAATACATCATGGTGGACGAGTATCAGGACACAAATTCCGTGCAGTACAGCATTGTGCAGCTGCTCGCCCAGGGCAGCGGCAACATTTTTGTGGTCGGCGACGACGACCAGTCGATATACGGCTGGCGCGGGGCCGACATCAGCAACATCCTCGGCTTCGAGAAGGATTTTCCGGGCGCACGGGTGATACGGCTTGAGCAGAACTACCGCTCGCATCAGGGAATTCTCGATGCCGCCAACGGCGTAATCCGCCACAACAGCGGCCGTATGGGCAAGGAGCTGTGGTCGAGCAACAAAACGGGGCAGAAACCGCTCGAGTTCGAAGCGGAAAGCGACCTTGAGGAAGCGCAGTTCGTGGCCGAAAAGGTTGCGAGCCTGCTGCGTGAAGGCAAATACACAGCCAGCGATATCGCGGTGCTGTACCGCGTCAACAGCCAGTCGCGCGTGCTGGAAAACAAGCTCAAGGAGCGCGGCGTCCCGTATGTGATATACGGCGGCCAAAGCTTTTATGAACGCAAGGAAATCAAAGACCTGCTCGCCTATTTAAACCTGCTCTGCAACCCGGATGCCGACCTTTGCTTTATGCGCGCCATCGGCGTGCCCAAGCGCGGTATCGGCGATGTATCGCTGGGTAAACTATATGCGGCGGCACAGGCGCAGCACCGGTCGTTGTGCGATATCTGCACCACCCCCGAAGGTATGTCTAAAAAGGCGGCCGAGTCGCTGATCGATTTTTGCGGCATGCTTGAGGATATCCGCGTCCAAATGGATACCATGAGTGTGCTGCAGGTTGTGGAACGCGTGTTTGAGGATTCGGGGCTGCGCACGATGATGATTAACGATTCGACGCCCGAAGGCCGCATGCGTCTGCTCAACATCGAAGAATTTTTTAAGAGCGTATCGGATTTTGAGCGCGATATGCCCGCGCCGCACACACTGGCCGCTTTTTTGGAGCGCAGCGCGCTGATTTCGGATGTGGATGCCGTGGGCGACGAGGAAGACAAGATTATGCTGATGACGCTGCACAGCGCCAAGGGCCTTGAGTTTCCTGTCGTGTTCATCGTGGGTCTGCAGGAGGGGCTGCTGCCTCATCAGATCAGCCTGATGGACGGCGATGTGGAGGAAGAACGGCGTCTCTGTTATGTGGGGATGACGCGCGCAAAAAAACGCCTTTATCTTACATGGAGCACCACGCGTTATGTGCGCATGGGTGCCAATTTTGAGCGCGTCCCGTGCAAGCGCTCGCGCTTTCTCGAGGAGATCCCGGAGGGATGCATGGAAACAGCGGGCGTTAAGCGGCAGCCCACGCCTTATTTCTCGCATGAACCGGTGAGCCACAGCCCGTATTCTTTTGCGGCGCAGGGAAAGTTAAGCATGCCGTCATCCGTGCCCGATTTAAGCAAGAAAGCGGCGCATGCGCCATCGGCTTTTTTGGCGGGCACTGTGGTTTCCCACCCCAAATTTGGCCGCGGTCAAATCGTTTCAACCAACGGCGAAGGTGAGGAGAAAATCGCCGTGGTGCGCTTTGATACCGCGGGTGAGAAAAAGATGTTTGTGGCGTTCGCGCCATTAGAAATACTGTAAGGAACAATTATGGACGAAGCAACCCGGCGCATTGACGCACTGATCGAAAAGCTCAATGAGCATATTTATCGCTATTACACGCTCGACAGCCCGTCAGTCAGCGATGCCGAATATGACGCGCTCTATGATGAGCTCGAGAGACTCGAAAAGCAGACCGGCACCGTGCGGCCCGATTCGCCTACCCTTCGCATCGGCGGCGATGTGCTGCCCGGCTTTGAAAAACAGGCGCACTTAAGCCCGCTCTTCAGCCTCGACAAGGTACGCAGCGAAGACGAGCTCGCCGCGTGGGAAGCGCGCGCACGCAAGTTTTCTGCCGAGCCTTTCAGGTATGTGGTTGAGTACAAATTTGACGGTCTTACCGTCAATCTGCGTTATGAGAACGGCCTGCTCGTTTCCGCCGCCACGCGCGGTGACGGCAGTGTGGGTGAAGTCATCACCAAACAGGTGATGACGATCAAATCGGTGCCGCTGTCCATTCCTTATAAGGGGCGGCTCGAGGTGCAGGGTGAAGGCATTATGCGCCTGTCTGCGCTGAAAAAATACAATGAGTCGGCCGACGAGCCGCTTAAAAACGCACGCAACGCAGCAGCCGGTGCGCTGCGCAACCTCGACCCCGCTGAAACCGCACGGCGAAACCTGAGCTTGATTTGTTACAGCGTCGGGTTTATTGAAGACGCGCCGTTCACCACGCATATGCAGATGCTTGATTTCCTGCGCGAGAACCACTTTCCGGTCAGCAGCTTCACACAAAACGCAGACAGCATCGCCGAGGTTGTTACAATAGTGAACAAAGCCGAACAATCCCGTTCATCGCTTGATTACCTGATTGACGGTGCGGTAATCAAGATCGATCGTTTTGCGGTGCGCGAGCAGCTCGGTTTTACGCAGAAATTCCCGCGTTGGGCCGTGGCTTACAAGTTCGCGGCCGATGAAAAAACGACCACGCTCGTTGACGTGATCTGGCAGGTCGGGCGCACCGGCAAAATCACACCGGGCGCGCTGCTCGAGCCGGTGGATATCGGCGGCGTATCGGTATCGCGCGCGACGCTCAACAACGTGGGCGATATACAAAGAAAAAAGCTCAAAAAGAACGCACGCGTGTTTATTCGCCGCTCGGGCGACGTGATTCCCGAAATTCTCGGTGTGGCGGAATACACAGCCGATTCTCATGATATCGAAATTCCCGATGTCTGCCCCGCCTGCGGCCATCCCCTCGTGGAAAAAGGCGCGCATCTGTTCTGTGAGAATCCGCTCGTCTGCCGCCCGCAGCTCACACGCGCTGTGGCCCATTTTGCCTCGCGCGACGCGATGAACATCGAAACCTTCTCAGATAAGACGGCCGAAGCGTTTTACGACCACCTGGGGCTTTCCGACGTATCCGACCTCTATTATTTAGACTACGAACAGATCAAAACACTGCCCGGCTTCGGCCCGAAGAAATCGGATAATTTGCGAAACGCTATTGAAAAAAGCAAGCATAGGCCGCTCGGCAGCTTCATCTACGCGCTCGGCATACCCGGTATCGGCACCAAGACCGGCAAAGATCTGGCCGCCAAATACCAGAGCATGGACGCGCTGATGCAGGCTGATATGGACAGCCTCATTGCCATTGACGGCATTGGCGATACGCTCGCGCAAAATATCGATGAGTTCTTCGCGGACAGCCGCGTGCGCGGCATTGTGGCACGCATGCTTGAGGCCGGTGTGGCTCCCGTTTTTGAGCAAGTTAAGGCCGCAGATTCCGCGTTATCCGGCAAAAAAGTTGTGCTCACGGGCACGCTCTCAAAATACACGCGCAAAGAAGCGTCTGACATCATTGAGTCGCTCGGCGGCGAGATTGTCTCGTCGGTCAGCAAGAACACCGATATCGTGCTCGCGGGTGAGAGCGCGGGCAGCAAGCTCGACAAAGCGCAAGCGCTCGGCATCACGGTGATTGACGAAGCTCAGTTTGAACAGATGATCAAATAGCCGCTATCCTTCATGTTGTACACCATTAGGCTTATGTCTTGAGATAATATACTCTTCTTAATTGCGTATTATTTTTGGAGGTAGTGATATGACTCATGCCGTTAAAAGCCGCGGTATCATTTTTTTGTTGTTGGCGCTGCTCGCGTTCTGTGGCCTTGGCCTTGAGCTGATACTCGCGCTGTTCATCGAACCCTTGCTGTTCGGCAAAGCCCTGCCTGATTTCACGGTGTTCGAAAACATCGCTCACTGGTGCCTGACCTGCATTGTTTGGGCAGCCGTCGCGTTTGTCCTGCTGCGCAGCTCTCAGAAGCTGGGCTTCGATCCGCTGAGCCAAAAGGAGAAAATCAGCACAGGTCGTTGGCTGGCCGCCACGCTGCTGGCTGTCAGCGTCGCGGTTAGCGTTTGGGACTGGAACGGCATCAAGATCATCAAAGAATTCGAATACAACGGTCTGCTGAAATTCATTTTTCAGTATATCTATTACATTTTCGAAGCGGTTCTGGTGCTGCTGATCATCATATTCGGCCAGCAAGCCGGAGAGCTTTGGTTCAAAAACCGGCATGTCCCCTGGGGCGGTATTCTCGCCGCACTCACATGGGGGATCGTTCACAGCCTGACAAAAGGCGACTTGCTGATCGGCTTGATTGCCTGTTTTGGTGCTTTGCTGTACGGCATCGCTTATCTGGTCGTGAAAAGAAATGTTTTTATCGCCTACCCGCTTATCCTTCTTATGTTCATCGTGTGATAGAAAATACCTGTGGCTATTTTAGTTTGTGTTTAGAGGTGACTATGGATATACGGTTATACTCCGCGCAGGATGAAAACCGCTTGCATGAGCTGCTGCTGAGTGAAGGCGACGACTGGTCTTGCTATTCTGCCAAGGCCGCTTTTGTAAAATACAAATGCGCTCTGCAAAGCTCCCTCGTCTATGTGGCTTACGAAGCAGAAACGCTGTGCGGCTATGTGCGCTGCCGCGATGATGACGGCTTTGGTATCTATGTTTACGACCTGCTTGTGGAAAAAGCCTTTCGGGGGCATTCCATCGGCAGACTGCTGATGGAACGGGTCTGCGCCGATTTTCCTTCCGACACCGTTTATGTGATGAGCGGCGTGGATGGTTATTACGCGAAGCTGGGTTACCCCAAAGAAGGGTCCATATACCAAGTGAAACCTGTGGCTGAATAAGGAGCGATGTTATGATGCATACCTATCTTTTACCGGGCAGGGCGTGGCAAGCCGGCGGCATTTTTTACGATGAAAATGGCCAAGCTTTCCCGCTCACCGGCTGCTCATATGTTACGCGCAGCGACGGTGAGTGGACGCTCGATGCCTCGATGGATGTCCAGTTTGAGTCGCCCGTGCATCTGTGCAACACATACACAATTCACAGCACGGATGCCGAGCACACGCTCGCATGGACATCCTTTAACCCTGCTCTCGGACAGCTTAAAGGCACATTCAGCATCATTGGCACTTACATCATTTCGGTGTATTCATCGGAGGATGGCGCATACAGCGGCTCTGAAACGCTGATTCAAGTTGACGAGAACACCTATCACAACGTCGGTGTCGCGTTTCACAACGGAAAGCGGCTGTCTGCGTGGACAGTTGTTCTCACATCTGAGCAAAACTGACCTCACAACCTTAACTTATGTGATATTATGTCTCTTTTTGTTCTATTTTGTCGATCAAAATGGACAAGTCAAATGCTGTTTTAGATCGAAGGCATGCTTATAACAGCATCATAACGAGCTTACGATTCAGTCTCACCGTTCAGTCTTACCAATCGAAGGCCTCGATTGTTGATATCGCAGCGGCTGGTGACATATCATTTCATACAAAAAGGCTTCCGATTGTTCGGAAGCCTTCACTTTTGATAGCGCAGACGCTGTGAAATGCCGTTCAGCAGCCCTTTATACCGTCTGTTTAAGCCGTTTGGGTGATGACATTACTGTTTCTTAGCGTAAATGTTCTATTTTGTTATATTTTGCATCTAATTGTCGCATTTTCTGTGGGCGCGCTACAGCAGCTTTTTCGTCTCTCTGTCCACGCTGCCGGACCCAAGCGTCACCACGATGTCGCCCGGAACCGCGTTTTCATCGAGATATGCGCTGATTTCCTCAAATGTCGGGATATACTTGCAGTCTGCATTGGGGCTGATGGCCGCCACGAGGTCACGCGCGTGAATCTCGCCGCGGTCGATATCGCGGCCCGGATAGATATCGGGCACGAGTACCATGTCCGCATCACCAAAGCTCACAGCGTATTTGTCCTTGAGCGTTTTCGCACGTGTGTACGAGTTGCATTGGAACACGACCCACAGCTTTTTATGCGGATACTTGGACGCCGCATTGAGACACGCCATGATTTCGCTCGGGTGGTGCGCGTAGTCGTGAATCACCTTCACACCGTTCTTCTCGCCCACCAGCTCAAACCGACGCCCCGCAAGGTGATACTTTTTCAGCGCCTTCGCCGCATCCTCAAGACTGATGCCAAACACCTCACTGCAAACCGTCATCGCGGCAAGCGCGTTGGCCATGTTGTGCCGCCCCACCACATTGAGTTTTACGCGGGCACTGTCTTTGGGTGAAACCACATCAAACTCGGGACAGCCCATTTCGTCATACGTCTCATTCTGAGCGGTGTACACCGCATTTTCAAAGCCGTATGTCACCACACTGCGCCCGCAGCTTTTTGCCACATCCGTCACGAGCGGATCGTGTACATTGGCAAACAGCACGCCGGTTGGCGGCAGCAGTGCCGCAAACGCTTTGAAAGTCTCGACGATTTCATCGATGCTCTTGTAATAGTCCAAATGATCGTCATCGATATTGTTAATCAGTATATGCGTGGGCGACAGCTTTAAAAAGCTGCCCACGTATTCGCAGGCTTCCGTTAAAAAAGCAGGGTAATCGCCAATGGCAACGCCGCCGCCCAAAAAATCCACCATGCCGCCCACATGAACGGTCAGGTTTACGGCGCACTCGCGCAGAATCAGCGCACACATCGACGTGATCGTGGTTTTTCCGTGGCAGCCCGCAATGCCGATCACCGTTTCAAACTGACGACTTATCTGTCCAAGCAGCTCGGAGCGCTCCAGCATCGGGAGCCCAAGCTCTCTGGCCTTGTCGTATTCCACGTTGCCCGGCTTGATCGCTGCGGAATAAATCACCAGCGACGCGTCGCCCAGATTTTTCGCATCGTGCCCGATGACAAACGGCACGTTTTCACTTTCAAGTTTTTTCGTAAAAGCCGATTCCGTAATATCAGACCCTTGAGCGATATACCCAAGGTTTTTGAGTATGATCGCGAGGCCGCTCATGCTGCAGCCGCCGATACCGATAAAATGAACAATCTTTCCTTTATAATCCTGTAAAGAAATCATAGACACCTCGTTATGTCATATGCTATTAAACCGTATATCACTGCATTATACTCCATACATCGCGTGAATATCAATAAAAAAAGCTTTTACTATTTAAAAAATGCCCGACAGGTTTTATAATGGTCATGTATTATATCAAAGGGGGCCGTATAAATGGATAAGGCCGACAGGAAAACGCGGCTCGCCGTTGTGGCTGCAATGCTCACGCGAGAGCCCGGCAAAACATTTTCGCTCAAGATATTCTGTGATATGTTCGGTGCCGCCAAATCCACAATGAGCGAAGATATCGCCATTTTGAAAAGCATGTTCAAAACATACGGCCAAGGCGATGTGGATGTCACGCTTGGCGCGGGCGGCGGCGTGCGTTTTATACCCGTAGTGCCCGAGCCTTCGCGAAAGGCCGTGCTCCAAGATATTGCCGAAAAGCTGTCGGACCCCACGCGCATTCTGCCCGGGGGCTATATCTACACCGTTGATATATTTTCCAACCCCAAATATGTCGTGCCCATGGCCGAGATACTGGCCGGCATGTTTATTAAAACGAACCCGGATTTTGTTGCAACCGTGGAAACGAAAGGCGTTGCGCTCGCGTTGTTTGTGGCGCGTGCTCTCTCCAAGCCGCTGGTCATTGCACGCCGTGAACTGCGAATCACCGAAGGTTCCGTCGTCACGATCAACTATTTAACCGGTTCTTCAAGGCGCATGATGACAATGTCACTGTCCAAACGCGCTGTGGCTGCGGGCCAAAAAGCTTTGCTGATTGACGACTTCATAGCGGGCGGAGGCACGGTTCATGCGCTGTGCGAAATGATGAAGGAATTCTCCGTCACCGTTGTCGGATGCGGTGCAGGCATTGTAACGCGCACGCCTGAAAAAAAGCAGATCGATAATTTCAAAGCGCTGCTGATGCTCGACAGCGTCGACTCGTCAAACGAACAAATTGTGATTAAACCCCTGTAAACAACGGGACCACAATCGACATTATCCGTCGCAGACATTGACTATTTTTGTCGAAAAAACCAAAAGCCGTGACGAAAAGTGTATAATTAACCTACATTACTTCACAACCGGAGGTACTGTATGGGAGATGACGCGTTGTCCATATTGGGGCAGATTCTTTTTACGGCGAAAAAGCAGAATGGCCGCCTCGAGCTTAAGAAAGTCAGCCCGATTAATGCGGATAAATGCCAATCTGATTTCGAAGACGATTTGAGCGAACAGGCGAAAGCCGATATTGCCTTAAACTGTTCACTGGCCTTATCCGGAAAAGACGGCACCGGCAGTTTTCATACAAACCTATATGGCCGTCCGTATATCATTACGCTCATTACGCAATATGAAAACACCTTTGTTTTTTTAGCCGCGGAAGAGCCGACAGACAAAATGCATATGCCCGAAACCTCAGCCTTTTATAAATTGTGCAGCATAGCCCAAAGCGGTATATTTTTCTGGCGCGTCAAGAATCGTGATTTTTTTCTTAGCTATGCCAACGCATCCTACTTTCTTCAGACCGGCTTATCCGGCAAGTGTTTGTATAAAAGACCGGAAGACATATACAAACCAAAAAGAGCCGTTCTTGTTCGCTCGCAGCTGGATAAATGCGTGAGCTGCAAAAAAATCGTTACATTTAACAATAAAGTAAATAAAAGAACACTTGCGGTTACTTTGTACCCCGAAGTCAGCGACGGAGAAATCGTGCGTATCATGGGCGTCAGTACGGATATTACAGAGCAGGTCAGCGAAACCAATGGGCCGGAGCAAAGCAGAACTCAATCGTCAAAGTGTGAAACGATGCTGCAGGATCGAATCCGTTTTGAAGAAATTCTCTTCTCTTCGGCAAAAGAGTTTTTAGATGCAGGGCTATCCGGATTTGATGAATGCCTTGAAAGAATGATCCAAAAACTCGGCTCTGTGTTTGATGCGGATTGGGTGTTTGCATGCAAAAGCAATACCGCTTTTTGCGGCATCAGCAGTCAGTGGCTTAATGGTGCAGAAAACGGCTATGATCGGCTTCACAGCATCATCGAAAGCACCGGCTTTGGGGCTTGGATTACACAGCTTCGCGCCGGACGCATTTTTGTTGTCAACGATATACTTAAAGAAATGCCGTCGCTTTATGCTGCGCTCAAGTGCGCGGGCAGCCCCGATGTTCGCTCATTTATTGCCGTGCCTGTGGTTCGCTCAGATGAGTTCTGGGGTGTGCTCTGCGTCTCGTCTTTTTGCCAAAAACGTATCTGGACCACCCGAGAGATCGGTGTGCTCAAAACCGCGTCGGACATTATCATAAGTGCCTATCTTCGAACCAAGATGGAAAAACAGCTCGGTGAATCAAATCGCGTTCTTGTCGAGTATGACGAATGCCTCCAAGATATGCTTTCGGTGGAGGAATCGCTTAGCGCCATCACCGCACAATTCTTAGATACCGAGCCAAAAGAGTTTGGTCAATGCGCCAGTGATATGCTTTATACCTTGAGCGAACTGACGGATGCTGACCATGCCTGTATTATCATGCTGAACGATGCTTCCCCCAAGCGCTTTTATTGGCACAAAAAGGGGCTTTCTTTTCCGTTTTGGGATCAAGATAAATTCGCACAGATTTTTTCGGGTTGGAAAAATTTTATAAACAGCGCCACGCCTATCGCGATGGACGATGTTTCGAGGGACATGAATTCCCTTCCCCCGGCTGTTCAGGACTATGCGTTGAGTATGGGCTTAAAATCGCTGCTGATTATTCCGATACTCAGCGAGGATACGCTCACCGGCATGTTGTTTCTTGCGAAAGTGTTGGGCAGCTACCGATGGGATAACACGATCATCCACACCGCCAAACGATTTGCGGGGGTTTTTCGCAATGCCTATTTAAAAATGTGCCGCCAGCAGCAGCTTCTTTCAGAAGCCGGCTCTGAAGCGAATATGGCTAAAGAAGCGTTGGTTCAAGCGCAGCTGATTAAAACAACGGCCGAATGTGCGCAGCAGCTCATTGATGCCACCGCCGAAAATCTGCCCGCTGTATTCAGCGTGTTCTGCAGGTCAATTGCCGAGCAATTGCCCATTAATTCTGTTAATTTGACTCAATACATCAAGGATTATACAAAAACATTTATCGTTCTTAACTGGCGCGCAACCGGCCCAAATCCAAAAAGCGCGAGTAATCAATCATTAGGCCGAGAGAGTATCGTTTTAAGCATTCCCGTATTTTACCGTGAAATTGTATGGGGCTGCCTGCTTGTGAATTTAGCTTCTCCGTCGCCTGCCGATGGGTTTATGCGTGCTTTTGAGATGGTGGCAGAATGCTTTGTCCGTGCATACATGCGCATCCATGAAGATAACAAAGATTGCATTGAGGGCAATAAACGCACAGCCATTTCTCTGTCACCGAGCCCCTTCGCCATCTGACATGTCCCTCGTTGCGCGTAACAGCCCTGTATGCTATAATTCGTAGGCGGAGGGAGCGTATGAATCGAGAAAAATGGGCTCTGATCACCGGCGCATCATCGGGCATTGGGATGTCGTTGGCGCTGCGGTTTGCAAAAGATGGCTGGCAGCTGGTATTGGTGGCAAGAGACGCCGCGAGGCTGTCCGCGTTGTCCGAAATTATCGAAGATAATTCTCATGTGCGCACCTTTATTATCCAGAAGGATCTGACATCCCCAACCGCTGCCGCTGAGATATTTGAACAGCTTGACCAAAACGGTATCCAACTTGATGCCTTGATCAATAATGCCGGGGCAGGTGCCTGCGGCCTTTTTCATGATATACCGAGCGAACAAGACACACAGATGATCGATCTGAATATCCGTGCCGTCACCTCATTATCTCGCCTGGCCATCAGCCATATGCGCCAAGCCGGCGGCGGGAAAATTCTCAATGTCGCTTCCACCGGCTCCTATCAGCCCGGGCCGTATATCGCCGTTTACTATGCGTCAAAAGCCTTTGTGCTGTCTTTTTCTCAAGCCCTGCGCAAGGAGCTTAAAAAGTCCGGTATTATTGTCAGTACGCTGTGCCCCGGTTCCACGGCCACAGAGTTCTCTCAGCGCGCCGGGAAAGCCGATATCAAGGGGGCTATGACGCCGGAAAAGGTGTCGGATTGCGCCTACAAAGGCCTTATGAAAGGCAAAGCGGTGATCATACCCGGCTTTCAAAATAAAATATTTATCGTTTTCTCCAAGCTGATGCCCGGAAGTTTAAGCGCCGCCATCGTCGCGCGGATTCAGCGAAAACTGACCGAGGCATTCTAGTGTCGTTCTTTTATCCGCTTGAATTCAAAAGGCATCGCACGGTGTATTCTCAATTGTTAGGCAGTTTATTGAGTCAGACTGTGCGCTGACGTTAGCTGGCTTGTCACCAGCCCCTTCGAATCCGCTTTGTTTGTAACCATTATGTAACATTTTCGTAATATATTCTTGCAATTCCCTTCCACTCGGTTTAAAATAGAAAAAAACGCAGAGAGGTTCAACATGAAAAGACGGCGATCCAGACGAATCTCGAAACTGAAAAGAACAATCCTTTATATCATAGATTCTTTTATGCGCTTAAGCAAGCGGGCACGTATTCTTTTGCTGAGCGGTGCCGTGCTGCTCCTTGCCGCCGTTATCGTTGTCGTGTCTTTGCCGCACGATGCCGCTGCGCTCTCTGCTCAGGATGACAGCGCCGCAGTGGCGGCCGCCGGTGATTTGGACATCTTACCCAGCCAGACGCCCGAACCCATTCCCATACCGACGCCTGCACCCACACCGACACCCGACCCGACACTGCAGCGCGGCGATGAGAACGAACGCGTTCAGCAGCTTCAGCAAAGGCTAATGGAACTCAATTACCTAGACATAGATGAAACCACCCAGCTTTTCGGCCCGGCAACGGAGCACGCTGTGCAGCTTTTTCAGCGCCAGCACGGCATCCAGCAGGACGGCATTGCCGGCCCTGAAACGCTCAACAAAATTTTTGCGTCCGATGCTCAAACCTATATGATTCTAGAAGGCACCGAGGGCGAAGATGTCAGCAATCTGCAAAGGCAGCTGGTTGACCTTGGGTATCTCAGCAAAACCACCGGCTATTACGGCACAGAGACGATAGATGCCATAAAGGATTTTCAGTCCCGCAACGGGCTCTCTGCGGACGGCAAAACCGGGCCCCAAACACTCGACGTGATCTATTCCCCGGATGCCAAGCCCAGCAAAGACAAGGTTCAGGCCGCGAAACGACGCGCAAATATCGTGGAGATGATTGATGTCGCCAAGAAACAGCTCGGCGACCCGTATCGCAGCGGCCACGAAGGCCCCAATTCATTCGACTGCTCCGGCCTCGTCTATTACTGCCTCAAGCAGGCGGGTTCCTCACGCGGCCGCTATAACGCGGCCGGGTATTCGCAGGTATCAGACTGGGAGAAGATCACGTCGATGAATGATCTGGAGAAGGGCGATCTTCTGTTTTTCAGCACGAACGGTAAAAAAGTAGGACATACCGGTATATATATCGGCAACGGGCAAATGATTGATGCGTCATCTTCAAACGGTAAAGTTGTAAAGCGTTCTTGTGTGACGCCATTTTGGAAAAGAAACTTTGTCTGTGCACGTAGGCCGTGGTAACAAGATTTAAAAAAACACGAAAGCCGCACGGGCAACAAACCGAGCGGCTTTTTCTATGATAATCAGCTTAAAAATTCGCCTAATCAAAGATAGAAAATACTTTTATCTCGAAAAGTACAGCAAACCGACTCACACTCGATGATATATCATCGAGGCGGCTGCGAATAGCGCCATAACATGATAATGAATCATCACGAAGCCTATTGCACTAGAACCCTCTGCAATAACTGACAAGCTCCGCTATCGACGATTCGTCTGTAAAATCCACCGTTTTTCCATAGGTATCGAGCATTTGGTTTATTTCGTCATCGCGGTTTGCTTTATCGATTTTGCTGACTTTTTTAACAAGCAGCGACATCATTGTTCTGTGTTTAAAGTTGATGTTTTTGTAATCGATGGCCCCTCTGAAATGAAAGATGCGAATCGCACTTCTGATTTCCGGCGGAAAGTTCTTTTCAATAATTGCGCTGTAATCGGTCAGCTTCGGGTTCGCGAGCCCCACGGTAAACACAACGAGTTTTTTATCCTTCAATCTTTCGTAATTCTTTGTGATAAAGTCTGAACCGAGTATACCGCTCGCATAAAGCCCGCCGCCCAATATCACCGTTTCGCATTCCGTCACATCCTGCACACTCACCTTGGCGGCATCGAACAAATCGGCCTCAAGCGCTTTGGCAATCCACTCCGCATACTTTTTTGTGGAACCGTATTTGGATTTATAAATAACTGCAGTTTTCCCCATATGACTTCCTCCATGCATTTTTATATTGACCGTTTAGAACAGCACAGCGACATAAGCGAGCCCATATTGTATGACGTTCGCCCATATATGAGAGAGGGCGGGCGCAAGCAGGCTCTTCGTTCTTTCAAACATCGTGGCCCATGTGACGCCTAAACAAACGTATAAGTGAGCTGAAACGCGTCTTTTATGCCGCTCAGCATGATGAAAGCCCGATTCTGTCCCACTGAGGAGCGTAGCAACGTGGCTATGAAGTGGAATGCAACCCATATCAAAACGATTTAAACACGCTGTTTAAAGTGGTCAAGAATCTGTTCGCACAATGTCCCGCGCACACAAAAATGGGTAGCAACACAATGATCTCTCGGTTGCGTTTTATTGTTAAGCACTGTAAACAATTTTTCCGTCTTTTATAACATGCTCAACTTGCTGCAAATCAGATATATTCTTTAGAGGATTTTCGCGCAGAATCACAAGATCAGCATTTTTCCCGGGATCTATACTCCCGAGCTCGTCGGCAGCGCCTAATAGTTCCGCCGCATTGACCGTAGCGGTTCGAATGGCTTCATACTCATCCATTCCATGTTTCACAAACAACTCAAGTTCTTTGTAAAGAAAGCCATGGGGAACGTATCCTGCGCCGCCCATTCCCGCGTCTACTCCCGCTATAATTTTTACCCCGGATTTAATAGCATTTTTAAAATTAACAGGAAAATAATGTTGCTTAAAATTAGGCATCTCGGCATAAAACTTCGCCCACATTGGATCTGTACCGGATTTTATAGCTTCTCTTTGCTTTTCCAAAGCCTTTTTGCCTATAGAATGATAGGGTTCCGGTATGGCCTCTTTCATTTCCTGACTATTGAATAAGTCGGGGCCTTCTATTAAATCCGCCCAATGTTTAAAACAGTATGCCGTAGGAACCCAGCAGACTTCGGCTTCTTTCATTCGTTTGAATGTATTCTCATCTATCAATCCTAGCGGTGTATGCTCAATGCTGTCTACACCTGCTTCAACTGCTTGTTGAATACCCGCAGGCAGGCAGATTGAATGCGCGGATATCTTCAATCCCTCGTCATGAGCGCATTTAACGATGGCTTTCAATACCTCCGGCTTCATTTCTGCATCAATCAGGCGGGGATCAACCTTTCTTTTTATATAAAACTCTCGACTCCCGGGATCATTCTCAATCAATGACAGATATGTTCCCGGTGTGGTGGTTTTAATAAAATCCACACCGGCCTTTTTCAGCTTTTGAATAATCTCCGGCACTTCTTGCGGCGTATCGATATCAATAGATACGCCATGAGCACCAAAAATAACGCTTAGAAAAGATAGTAAAACCGAAGGGGCCGGAATGAACCGTTTTAAACTAAAATATCCATATGGCGCTGACAATGCAGGGCCGCTTGCGATAATGCGGGGACCAATGTATTTCCCATCGTTAACTTGATCCCTGAATTTTAAAATACTGTAACCAAGAGAACCTGGCATATTTCTTATTGTTGTCACGCCGGATTTTAACGTTAAGAGCGAATGCCTCAGATACTTCTTTGTGATAGATTCCGTACTGATTCTGCCGTAATCGTCAACGCCCGGGTGGGCAAGATGAACATGCGCATCAATCAATCCCGGTATGATATACCGGCCTGACAGCTCTAACACTTTTGCATTTTCAGGAATCGAAACAGATTCAGCGGGGCCAATTATATCTATCTTTCCGCCAATGCAAATAATTGTATTGTTCTCATGAACAGTATTCTGCAAAACATCAATAATGTTCACGCCGGTTATGGCCAACGCTTCGGAATGCCCAATGGAAATTTGGTCATGTTTTCTTTTTATCATGCGACTTGGTTCCTCCATATTTATTGAGTCCCGATGCGGCAGATAACGAGTTATCTATTATTCGAGTACTATATCGTTTAATAGATATCATTCACATTTGCACCAGTATATCAATACCTACATATAATTTCAATAAATTGCAAAATAACAAGCCTGATAAAAATATAAGTCTTAATCTGTACCCCATCTCCCCCCTCATCAGCCATTCCGGCTGCACCTGCAATTTTAAAACAAAAAACCCGGCTGGATATTATCCAACCGAGCTTTGATAAGTGGTCTGGGTGTTCATAAAGGAACACGGGCAGAAACACGATTAAATAAGCGTTTTCTGACGGTCAGTAGTGGCATTTAACAAAAACAAACCTATACGGACACCTTCAAATTAAAATAACGTATGTTGGTACGAAAAGACATGCTTTTATTGCATAATGAAAATTTATGTGAAAAAGGTTTATACTTGTGTTATATATCATTTATGGAGTCGGATAAATGACTGACATATATCACCTAACAATAGCGTACATGAATCATCTTTTATTGTATGTTAGGGGATAGATAATAATTATCTGTTATAATAATATAAAAGCGTGGTAAATATAACCACATCCATCGAAAGGTGTCATCTATGCAAAGGATTAATTTCATGACAAAATATCTGTTACCATTGCTATCAATAATTATGGTCTTTTTTCTGTTGGCATCATGCGGGGAAGTTGATGCGGTTGAAACACCGACTGCAATACCGACTGCAATACCGACCGAAGCACCAACTGAAACACCAATGCCCACCGAAAAGCCGACGCCCGAACCCACGGTGAATGTGGATAGCGTTAATTTGGACGAATCCGCCTTGACGTTGAGTATCGGGGAAACAAAGCAGCTTAAGGCGGAGGTGTTGCCCTCAAACTCAACAGATTCATCCTTTACTTGGATTTCCAGCAATGAAAGTTCGGTTTCCGTTTCCGCCGATGGTTTAGTTACAGGCGTAGCTCTTGGCAACTCCACCATTACAGCTACATCAAACAATAGCAAGGTGTCCTCGCCATGCGTTGTAACGGTACGATACCCTTCCGAGGGTTTATTCCAGCCTAACAAACTGCCGTCAACGGGCAATAAAGGCACATCTATAGATGTAAAATTAATGGAGGGATCTACAAGCCAGTCCATCACATCCAATGATGACACCATCATATTTGTTGATGGCAACATCCTTAACTTTGTTGGCAAGGGAAAAGCAAAGGTTGAAGTGACCTATATCTTGGAAAATAGAAAGAGCAAGACCGTGTCCAAAAAGATAACCGTAAAAGAAACTACTACCGAGAACTCAGAAGACACTAACGGCGGTAGTAATAGCGGGAATAATAGCGGAAGTGACGGCAGCAATGGCGGGAATGGCGGCAACTATGGAAAGAATGACCCCAATAACCCTAATGATAATAGATATAATATAGGTGGACGTAAGTTGCCTGATAAACTGTGGCGTATTACACCATATCATTGGGTATATATGGATGGTTACTGGTATGATAAAATTCGTGGAAATATTTATAATTCTAACGGAAATTTCATATGCAATATAAAGGATGGAAGCCCTCT
>JAEZNC010000083.1 GCA_023441905.1 Bacillota bacterium
CCTTTCAGCGGTGAAGGAAGCGTTCGAATCGGGCACCAACGGCGTCAAGCTGTATTTTATGATGGGCCTGCCCGGCGAGACAATGGAGGATGTGCTTGGCATTGCGGAGCTGGCTGCGCGTATTCGGGACATCTATTATACAGTGCCCAAGGAGCGTCGCGCAGGTGGCTTCAAGCTGACGGTCAGCGTATCATGCTTTGTTCCAAAGCCGCATACACCGTTTCAGTGGGCGGCACAGGACGAGATTGCCGTTTTTGAGGATAAGCAGCGTCGCTTGAGAGATGCGCTGCGAAGCGTCAAGGGCGTGAAATTCAACTGGCATGATGCGAGTCTCAGTATGCTCGAAGCGGTGTTCTCTCGGGGCGACAGACGGCTTTCAGCCGTTCTTGTGAACGCTTACCAAGCGGGATGCCGGTTTGACAGCTGGAAAGAGCTTTTTGATTTTGATAAATGGCTTGCGGCGTTTGAGCAGGCCGGGGTTGACCCAGCGTTTTACGCGGCGCGTGAGCGCGGCAAGGAAGAAGTATTGCCGTGGGATTTGATCAATACAGGGCTTAATAAGGCTTATCTTTGGCAAGAATACGAGCGCGCACTGTCCGCGGCGACCACGCCGGATTGCCGGCAGGGCTGCACGGCCTGCGGCCTCAAGGAAGCGGGGTTGTGCGAATGAGGATGGCGCTTCAGTTCGCCAAAACAGGCGCGGCGAGGTTTATCTCGCATCTCGATCTTCAGCGGGCGTTGTCACGCGCCATCAGGCGCTCTGGGCTGCCTGTAAAGCTGTCGGAAGGGTTTAACCCGCATTATGTGGTATCTTTCGCGTCGGCGCTTTCACTCGGCATGGAAAGCGAATGCGAATGTGTGGAAATGGCGATGACCAAGGATGTGTCAGCCGATGATTTTTTGCTTGCGTTGGCACGCGCGCTGCCGCCCGGATTGGTGGCCAAACGCGCGGTAAAGCTGCGTGAGGGGGCGCCGAAGCTGATGGCGGCGCTTGCTGAGGCCGATTATGAGATGACGATTGACCCGAATCTTTCCGGCGAATTTGTTCGTTCCGCCGAAAGCATAATGAACCGCAAAGAGATATGGACGGTGAAGGTGTCGGACGGCAAGGAGAAAAAGATCGATATCCGGCCGTTGATCAAATCAATCTCGGTACGGGATGATAAACTCGTCATGCGGCTGTCGGCTGCGCAGACGGGCGCGTTAAAGCCCGGCTTGCTGCTCGATGAAATGGAAAAAGAGATGGGTGTTTTTAACCGCGATGTGAAAAGGACGGCATTATACACTGTGCAAAATGCCGCGGCGGTTGATCTGATGGATGCTTTTAAAGGGTGAATCATCAGGCTTTTTAGCTTGCATAATAAATTTTAAATATAGTGGAGTTTTTCATGAACAAAAAGATCGTTGCGGATGTCAATGGGTTAGAGGCGAGAATCGCCCTGCTTGAGGACGAAAAGCTGGTTGAAATTCATGTGGAGCGCCGTGGGAAAGAGCGTCTTGTGGGCAATATCTACAAGGGGCGCGTGGCCAACGTGCTGCCCGGTATGCAGGCGGCATTTGTGGATATCGGGCTTGACCGCAACGCTTTTCTCTACGCGGGCGATATATTGGTTGATACATCAGATTTTGAGTTTGGCCAAAAATCGGACACGGTGAATTTGAGACCGACGAAAATTGAAGACATGGTCAAAGAGGGACAGGAGATTCTTGTTCAGGTATTAAAACAGCCCGGCGGCACAAAGGGAGCGCGCATCACGACACACGTCACGCTGCCCGGCCGAATGATGGTGCTGATGCCCACGGTGAACCATGTGGGTGTGTCGCGCCGCATTGAGGACGAACAGGAGCGCACGCGTTTAAAAGATATCATGGAAGCCTTGAAGCCCAAGGATATGGGCATTATTGTACGCACGGCGGCTGTGGGCAAGGATAAGGATGACTTCGAGGGAGAGGTTAAGTTCTTGGAACGGCTCTGGCAGCGTATTGTGAGCCGCAGCGACGTCATCAGAGCTCCCCGGCTGCTGCATGCGGAGGAGTCTCTCGTATTCCGCACCGTGCGCGATATATTTACGGCGGATGTTTCTGAGTTCGTGATCAACGATCACGAATATTTCGACAAGGTGGTGGCCGTGGCGGGCATTATCGCGCCTCATTTGAAAGACCGTGTGAAGCTTTATACAACGGGTGTGAGCATATTCGACGATTACGGTATTCAGGCGCGTATTGATAAAGCGCTCGAGAAAAAGGTTTGGATGAAAAACGGCGCGTATATCATCATCGACGAGACTGAAGCGCTGACCGTGATCGATGTCAACACGGGCAAGTTCGTGGGCGATAACAATCTGCAGGAAACGATACTCGAAGTGAACATCGAAGCGGCAAAGGAAATCGCGCGGCAGCTTCGTCTTCGCGATATCAGCGGCATTATCGTGATCGACTTCATTGATATGGAAGTGGAAGGCAATAAACTGAAAGTGGTGGAAGCGCTTGAAACCGCGCTCGCCAAAGACCGCACAAAAACCAATGTGCTCGGAATCACGGGGCTTGGGCTCGTGGAGATGACGCGCAAGAAAGTGCGCCGCAAGCTGTCGAGCATCGTAAAGCGCACATGCCCGTACTGCGGCGGCAGCGGCCTCGTGGACAATGAAGAGACCACGGCAATGAATCTGCGGCGGCTGATACAGCGGCAAACGGCGAATACGGACATCAAGGAATACCTGATCGAAGTCAATCCGCTGGTTGCCAAATACCTAGAAAGCAAACATGAGACAGATATGCCGATTCTGCCGAAGATCGACGGCGTCAAGTTTTATATCATGTCGAGCGAGGCGCTGCATATGGCCGACTATAAGGTTGTGGAGATTGCCTCTCAAAAGGAACGCGAAAAACTGATCGGAAAAGCTAAGGTGTTTTGTTGACAGTTTTATGCGGATATGATATGATTTTTAACTGAGCCGCACGGAAATGGTGCGAAAATTCGGCCGGGGTTCTCCGAGCTGATACCATCACGGCGAGACTGGGAAGAGGAGGTAGCAGCATGTACGCAATTTTTGAGACAGGCGGTAAGCAGTACAAAGCGGCCAAAGGTGATATTGTGTTTGTGGAAAAGCTCGCTTTAGAGCCCGGCAAACAGGTCAGCTTTGATGCGCTGGTGGTCGCCGATGGTGATAAGATCCAGATCGGGACACCCATTGTCAAGGGCGTGAAGGTAAAAGCCAAGGTTGTTGAACACGGCAAAGAGAAAAAGGTTTTAACTTTTAAGTATAAGCCCAAGAGAAACGAGCGCAAGAAACAGGGCCACAGGCAGCCGTATACAAAGATTCAGATTACGGGCATAGCCACGGCGAAGGAAAAAGAAGAAGCGACAGAAGCAGCAGCGGAATAGTAAATCCCTAACGGAAAGCGAGGTGCATTTGAATGGCACATAAAAAGGGTGTCGGTAGTTCCAGAAACGGCAGAGACTCAGAGAGCAAACGGCTCGGCGTGAAACGCGGCGACGGCCAGTTTGTGCTTGCAGGCAATATCCTTGTGCGCCAGCGGGGAACGAAATTCTATCCGGGCAACAACGTGGATATCGG
>JAEZNC010000247.1 GCA_023441905.1 Bacillota bacterium
ATCTGGCTGAAATCGATGAACAGATCACCGCATTGACCACAATCAAAAGCATACTGAGCCGCTTTCTCGAGGAGCTGAACAAAACGGCACAGGTGTCTGTTCACAAGCTGCTGACATCCGACGACGCGCTGCTCGCGTCCATAGAATCACTGTCTTATGCAAATTTAAACACAATGGAGGATAAGACGATGGATGATTTAAAAAAAGCGGAGAAAAGCCTTGAAAAGCTCACGGATGTGCGCATCATTCGCCTGCCGCCGTCTACGGTTGCCTCAGCCCATTACATCGGCGATGAACCGGAAGCGTATGTGAGCGAATTGATCGACAATTTTGTGCGCGAATATGATTTGTGCCGCGTCAAGCCCGATTTGCGCCATTACGGCTTTAACCATCCCAATCCCTCGGATGAAAGCGGAGCTCACGGATATGAAATGTGGGTAACCATACCCGAAGACATGGACGTGCCGGCGCCGCTCACCAAACGATATTTCGAGGGCGGGCTTTTTGCCGCCCATATGATACCGATGGGCAATTTCCATGAATGGGAGTGGCTGCTCGATTGGGTGAAGGACAATGAAAAATATGACTTTGCCGGAGATATGAGCGACCAGCAGCACATGTGCGGCCTTCTTGAGGAACAGCTGAACTACGTGACCCATGTGAATCAAGGCGTCGAGCCCGAGGATTTGCAGCTCGATTTGCTGATGCCGATTAAAGAACGGTAGGACACAGAAACAAAGCGCCTTGTCGTGAACAGGGCGCTTTTTTTGACAGTATTGAAATTTCCGGCATGGGCAGTAGTCCTCAAAAGCTCAAACGGTCAGCAGCTTGCTCATAAACTCGCGCGTACGCTGCTGAGACGGGTTTCTAAGCACCTCGGTGGGCGTGCCGCGTTCCACCACCACACCGTCGTCCATGAACAGCACCTCGTTGGCCACCTCGCTCGCAAAGCCCATTTCGTGCGTGACCACGACCATGGTCATATGCTCACGCGCGAGCTTCTTCATTACGGCGAGAACCTCGCCGGTCAGCTCGGGGTCGAGCGCGGACGTTGGTTCGTCAAAGCACAGAATCTCCGGATTAAGCGCCAGCGCACGCGCGATGGCCACGCGCTGCTGCTGCCCGCCGGACAGCTCGCACGGATAACTTTTCTCCTTTTCGGAGAGGCCCACCTTGCGCAGCAGCTCGCGGCAGTTATCTTCAATCGCCGCTTTGTCCGCGTTTTCCTCCTGCAAAGGCGCCAGCATCAGGTTCTGCATCACCGAGAGATGCGGGAACAGATTGAAATCCTGAAACACCATGCCAAGGCGCTTGCGCAGCGCGCGCTTTTTTGCAGGCTCCGCAAAAAGAATTTTGCCGCCTTCTTCGCGGAAAAGGTATTCACCGTCAATCTCAAGGCTGCCGCCGTTCACCGGCTCAAGCAGATTGACGCAGCGCAAAAACGTGCTCTTACCCGACCCGGACGGGCCGATGATGGCGATCACGTCGCCCTTGTTGACCTCAAGGTCAACACCTTTGAGCACCTCGAGCTTGCCGAACTTCTTTTTGATATTTGTGGCTTTCAGCATATTTTAACCTACCTGTAATAAGAGAATTTGCGCTCGATAAGCTTAAACAACTTTGTTAAACCGCCTGTCATCACAAGATAAAACAATGCGGCGATGACGAGCGGCATGATGGAAAAATCACGCTTCATGGCATCTTTTGCTTCCAGCAACAATTCACTGATACCGATAGCGTAAACAAGCGCGGTATCTTTCACAAGCGTAATCACTTCGTTGCCCATGGGCGGCAGTATGCGCTTGACCACTTGCGGGAGTATGACTTTGGAAAACGTCACCTTGCTGGAAAGACCAAGGACTTGAGCTGCTTCATATTGGCCTTTGGGGATTGACTGGATACCGCCGCGGTAGATTTCTGCAAAATATGCCGCGTAGTTGAGTATAAACGCAATGATGGCGGCAAGCAGTCTGTCAAATGTAAAACCAAGTATGATGGGCACTCCCAGAAAAATAAAAACCACCTGCAGAAGCAAAGGGGTGCCGCGAAATATCACAATATACGTTTTAGATATGCCGCGCAGGATGGCATGTTTAGATAAATGCAGTTGACAAATCAACAGCCCCAGCGGCAATGCAAATAACAGTGTATAACCCCATACCTCAAGGGTAACCAGGGTACCTTCAAGCATCTGCTGTACCACGGCCCAAAGCCTGTCTATATCTTCAAAGTAGCTCATACCAAACTCCCCTCATAAAGCTTTGGAGGCGGCTCTTGTTAAAAAGCCGCCTCCAAAACCGGGGCAGATTATCGTCTGCCCCGATATTATGCATTAACCGCCGATAACGACGTTATCTCCAAACCACTTCTGAGAAATTTCAGCTGCGGTTCCGTCTGCGATTATCGCGTTCAGTGCTTCCTGAATTTTATCGCGGAATGATTTGTCTTCTAAACGGAAGCCGATACCGTACTGTTCATCGCCAAAGGTGTCTTCAAGTACGAGGTATGCATCCGGATTATCAGCGAGCACATAGTAACGGCCAGTCATTTCGTCCACAACGACCGCGTCCACGCTGCCGTTTTTGAGTTCCATAAGTGCTTCAACATAGTCCGGGCTTTCAATCAATTCACCGAAGGAATTCATCACATCGGGATCGGCCTCGATGGCTTCCATGGCACTGGAGTCAATCTGTGCAGCCACGGTTTTGCCTGCGAGATCGGCTTTTGTTTTAATTCCCGAATCAGCAGCGACGACGATGATCTGCTGGTTGTTCATATAAGGATCGGAGAACAGCATATTTTCTTTGCGTTCGTCTGTGATGGTCAGGCCGTTCCAAATCATGTCGATGTTGCCGTTCTTGAGCTCCATCTCCTTGAGATCCCAGTTGATTGGCTGAAACACGATTGTTAAACCGAGACGAGAAGCGACTTCGTTAGCGAGATCGATATCAAAACCGACATAGTCCCCGCTCTCATCCTTATAGCCCATTGGTGCAAATCCGGAATCAAATCCGAGCACGAAAGAACCTTTGTCCTCAATCGTCTGCCAGGACACGTCCGCATCTGCCGAAGCTTCCGTTGATGCGGATTCCGAAGGCGCTTCAGACGCTTCCTGCGAAGCCGAGGGAGATTCGTCAACGGGGGCCGATGCTGCGGGCGCTGCACATGCTGCAAAGCTCAAAACCAGCGCAACAGCCAATATCATTGTCATTAACTTTTTCATTGGTTATTCCTCCTAGTATTCATATTTAAAATTGTTGTACACATCAAATTATAATTTAGCGCGCTAAAATAGTAAAGAGGTAATTCGCTTCGATTTTGTGAGTCGCAGAATATACCAGCCCCTGTCAGTATAAAAAGCGGATGCTTTTTTGTTCACTAGCTTCCGTGGTATAATGAACTAAAAAAATACCGGAGGCGTACTATGCAGCTGAAGCCGGGTGAGAAAATTGAAGATCTGCAAAACGGGTATATGATCATACAGAATCCTGAGTACTTCGCTTTCGGGACGGATGCGGTGCTGCTCGCGGATTTTGCCGACGTGTCGGCAGGGCAGCACGTTGTTGACTTCGGAACAGGCTGCGGCATTATCCCGCTGCTGCTCTGTGCGCGCCGTCCGGACATCCATGTGACCGGCATCGAGATACAAAGCGAGATTGCGGATATGGCGCAGCGCAGCGTTGCGGCCAACAAGCTGCAGGACCGCATCAATATCATTTGCGGAGACCTTAAGGACGCAAGGAAATACGTGCCGCACGGCGTGGACGCGGTGGTCTGCAATCCGCCGTATGAAAAGGCGGACGCGGGCAAGGATAACGGCAGCGCGCATGTGAGCATCGCCAAGCGCGAAATCAAGTGCACGCTCAACGATGTGGTGAGCGCGGCAGCCAGGCTGCTGCGTACAGGCGGGCGCATGTACATGATCTACCGTATCGAGCGGTTCGCGGAGCTGATGGATTGTATGCGGGCCAAAAAGATTGAGCCAAAGCGCATCCGCCTCGTTGCACCGCAAATCGACAAAGCGCCCAATTTCGCGCTTGTGGAAGGGCGTGCGGGCGCGCATACCGGCGTCAAGTTTGCGCCCACACTGGCCGTTTATGAAAAGGACGGCAGCTACACTGAAGAACTCAAAAAAATCTACCGCATCGGGGAGGAAAAACCGTGCTCTATATTATCGCTACGCCCATAGGCAACCTTGAAGATATCACACTACGCGCGCTGCGCGTGCTTAAAGAAGTGGATTATATTGCGGCGGAAGACACGCGCCATACGCGAAAGCTGTTAAATGCGTACGACATCAAAACGCGGTGCGTGAGCTTTCATGAACACAGCAACGAGGAAAAGCGTGCGTTCATTTTGAGTGAGCTTCAAGAGGGGCGCGATATTGCGCTCGTGTCCGACGCGGGAACGCCGCTCATATCTGACCCCGGCGCGGTGCTCGTGCGGGAAGCCACCGAACTGGGGCTGCCTGTCACATCGGTGCCGGGCCCGTGCGCGGCCATCACCGCCGTCACGCTCTCGGGAATCGGCGGGCCGTTTTATTTCCTCGGGTTTCTTTCCAAAAAAGCGGGGGAGCGCAAAAAGCAGATTGAGCAGCTCAAAGACTTCACAATGCCTGTCGTAATTTATGAAAGCCCTCACGCCCTGTATGAGACGCTCTGCGCGATGCAAGGCCTGTTGGGCGAGCAACGGCATGTTGTGGTCGCAAAAGAGCTCACAAAGCTCCATGAGCGCGTTTTCAGCGGATCGCTGGCGCAGGCAGTGTGCGAGTTCGGCGGCGACGTGAAAGGAGAATATGTGCTCGTGCTGGACGGTGCCGAAATCACGCGCGAAGAAACCAGAGACAGCGATATCGAAAAAGAGATCGCAAAGCTGCTCGCGGCCGGAATGACAAAAAAAGATGCCGCAAAAGCGGCATCCGAGAAATTTGGTATCAGTAAGAACAGAGCTTACCGATTGACTTTGTAAGTATCAGACTTACTTAAGGCCGAGCTTGGACATGCACTCG
>JAEZNC010000011.1 GCA_023441905.1 Bacillota bacterium
TGTATAGGCCGCGAGCGTCAGTGTGGCCGTCATCATACACAGCACGAGCGTAAATAACACGACTTTCTTTAAAATTTTCTTCATTCCCTTTGCTCCCTTCAGCCGGTTCAACCGCTGTTATTACGCCTATTTTGCGCCGAAACGCGCACAAATATTTACAGACCTGCTGTGACGTGCTAAGCTTTGGATAAATATTCGGGAGTAAAAAAGAATGCCGGTTTACGTGACGTTTAAAGAAATGATACGCAGCCAGATTGAAAAGGGGGAGCTTGCACCGGGCGATAAGCTGCCCTCCGAAAGAGATCTTGCCGCCGCACACGGTCTTGCGCGCATGACGGTGCGTCAGGCGCTCACAGAGCTCGTGACGGCGGGGTTACTTTACCGCGAGCAAGGCCGCGGCACATTTGTATCGGTACCGAGAATGCAGCAGCACAATATCTCAAGTTTTACCGAAACCGTGCGTTTAAGGGGGTTAACGCCCGAAACAAAGGTCAGTGCGTTTTGCGTGTGCGAAGCACCCGCGGCGGTGGCGGGCTTGCTCGATTGCAAGGGAGAGGTGTACCGCGCCGTGCGTATTCGTCTGGCCGACGGCACACCCGTGGCGGTTGAGGAAATATTTATTCCGACGCATATCTGCCCGGGGCTGCGCCGCGGTGACCTTATGGGCTCGCTCTACAGCCTCATCACCGACACTTACGGCCATAAAATTGCAAACGCCGACAGCTCGATGACGGCTGATCTGCCGGGGGCGCAGCTTCAGGAGGATCTCGGCATCACGCGCCAAATGCCGGTGCTCAGGGTAAACAGCCTTTACTTTACGGCCAGCGGCGTCACACTGTATTATGAGCGCGCAGCTTATCGAACAGACATGTACGAGTACAACATCCGCATATCAAAGCAAAGCGGCGTATGATTATACTGCCGATAGCAGCAGCATAAATGCGGGAATGGTGATTAATGACAATACTGTGGTGAAAAAAACGCATTTGGTTGCGAACTCGGTGTCCGCGCCGTAAACCTCCGCGCAAATCGCCGCTTGCATGATCGTAGGCAGGCTAATCTGCACCACAAATACCTCTCTCATCAGTCTATGGTCAGCCGTCAGAACAGGCGCAAAAAGCGCAAGGCCCAGCGTGCAAAGCGCAAAGCATACCACGGGCACCAGCACAAAGCGGCCCAGAATCACGGGGGTCAGCTCTTTTTCCCACTTCATTCCGGAGAGCCCCATATTGTATATCATGCATCCGATGAATATGAGTGACAGAGGCGTTGTGAGATCACCGACGTATTTGGCGGTCGTCAGTATGAAATCCGGAAGTTTGATGCCCGCCAATATGATGGCGAACATAATGAGTGTTGATAATGTGGGCGGCTGTGCCAGCTTTTTTAACGATTTGCCGATGCTGGGCCGGTGCTCCTCTCCTTTGATCACATCCGCATCGCGCTCAATCGCGTAGTTGCCCATTAGCCAAAATGTTACATGGCCCGCAAGAAAATAAAACACGGCATACGGCATTCCAGCGTCGCCGAACAGCGCCCGCGCCACCGGAAAACCGATAAAGCTCGAGTTAGAAAACGCAAAGGCCACAATAAAAACGCCGCGTCTGCGTTTCGGGATGCGCAGCAGGGAGGCAAATGCTTTGGCGATATAGTAAACCGTCACCGCCGCTGCAAATATAATCAGCAGCGGCAGCCATGCGCCAAGCAGCTGCTGCTGAGAAAAGTTGTTATACAGGCTGTAAACGATGGTTGCCGGCAGCGATATGTTAATGATGATTTTAGGAAACGCCTTGGCAGTCTCACGCGATATCCATTTGCGCCATGATACGAAAAGCCCCGCACCGATGATCGCAAATATGATGAATACCGCCTCCAGAGAATCTAATAACATGTGCCTTAACCGCAAAAAGCGTTGTAAATGGCACGAATCGCTTTCTCAAAATCCTTCTCATCCACACCCACGATGATATTGATTTCGCTCGAGCCCTGATCAATCATGCGGATGTTGATATTGTTGTCGGCCAGCGCCGTAAACAGCCGCCCGGCCACACCGATTTTGCTGATCATACCGCGGCCCACCGTGGCGATAAGGGCAAGGCCGTGAAACACCTCAAGTGAATCCGGTTCACAAAGATTATACACGTCGTCGAGCAGCTGCGGCTGCTTGCCTTCAATTTCGCTGTTGGCCAGCACCACGCCGAGCGTATCGATACCCGAAGGCATATGCTCAAACCGCATATTGTTCTTTTCCAGCGCAGTCAGCATGCGGCAGCCAAAGCCAAGCTCAGCGTTCATATTGGCTTTTTCCACGGCGATAACCGAAAAGCCCTTTTTACCCGCAATGCCCGTGATGATATCCGTGTCGTCGTCGTTGACGTTCGGCACAATCATCGTCCCTGGGTCGTCCGGGTTGTTTGTGTTTTTAATATTGATGGGGATATTTGCCTTAAACACCGGAAAAATCGCGTCCTCATGCAGCACGGTTGCACCCATGTAGGAAAGCTCACGCAGCTCGCGGTAGGTGATCTTCTTAATGACTTTCGGGTTTTCCACGATACGCGGGTCAGCCATGAGCACGCCGGATACATCCGTCCAGTTTTCATACACATCCGCCCGCGCGGATCTTGCCACGATTGCGCCCGTGATATCCGAGCCGCCGCGCGAAAATGTCTTGATCTGTCCGTCCGGCATGCTGCCGTAAAACCCCGGTATCACGGCCTGCTTCGTATGCCGCAGCCGTCCGCGCATCACCGTGCGCGTCTTTTCTGATTCGTAAACGCCATCCGCATTAAAGAAAATTGCCTCGGCCGGATCGATAAAATCGAACCCGAGGTAATCCGCCATTAAAATGCCGTTCAGGTATTCGCCCCGGCTGACCGTGTAATCCACGCTCGCGCCGTTCTTGACGTTTTGATAAATCGTATCGAGCTTCGCTTCGATATCCGTGCTGAGCGCCAAATCATCGCGAAGCGACGTGAAGCGCTTTCTTAACTCTTCGAAAATTGCGTCCCCGTCGTTATCGGTGTTCACAGCCGCATGATACGTGTACAAAAGATCTGTCACCTTTGTGTCGTCCGCGCTGCGTTTTCCGGGCGCCGACGGCACGATAAAAACACGCTGAGGGTCCGCTTTGATAATCTGTCTGACCTTATTAAACTGGCTTGCGTCGGCCAGTGAGCTGCCGCCAAATTTGCATACCTTCATCAATTAATCCCGCTTTCGTCCGAATAGGCCCCGGCGCGGCTTGCGCGCGGCATGGTCATCTTCTTCGTCATAAACCGCCTCTTCCGACGGGTCTTCATAGGCTTCATGCACCATCTCTTCGGCCGCTTCATCAGGCAACTCCGTCTTTTCCGGCTGGGGTGCTTCTTCTTCGGGCTCCTCATCGTCCGCCTCAACAAGCAGACGGCATTCAAAGTAATACCGCTTTTCTTCAGCCAGTCCTAAAGAAAACGACTTTTTGGGCAAAACGCCGTACTGGATAACGTTATCGAAGATTTCGTCCTTATGCATGGGCTCCATGAAAAACCCAAGGCACGCATGCGTTTTCGTGTGCTCATGAAACTCATCGTCGCCGTGAATATAATCGACAATCACTCTTGGCATCTCCTCGGCGAGCTGGTCGAGCGCCTCGGTCAGCGTTTGGCTGACAAGCGGATGCTTTGGCTTTTTCACCTCAATATGGCCTTTGGACATTTTCGACTCAAACAGAATTGTGTGGACACCGTCTTTTTTTACGGCGCGTGTGCCACGCGTATACATCATATGCGCTTCCTGCCCCGTGCGGTTAAGAATGGACACCAGCGTACGAAGCGTGTTCGACGCATCCGTAACGTTAAACAGCACGCGGTGAATCGGATGAACGCTGATGCCGGGGTCGTAGAGGTTGACCACCTCGCAGAGCGCATACCGAAGCGGACTCTGCTCGCGTTCCTCAGGGCTCATTGTCGTTTTGCGCTTATCCCACACGGCTTTGGCCGCTGCAAGCGAATGGTTGCCGTCGCCCACCGCAAACAGCATGTTATCCTTGCTCTTTGCCTTGAGTTCCGCGAGCGCATTCCTGACGCCGTCAAGCACAGCCGCATCGTCCGTAAACCACCCTTGCACATGGCCGCCGTTTTGCATCAGCGCTGTGCTGTATATCTTCGAAAAGTTATCTTTGGCCTGATAGACAGGCGCAATCACCGTATCTTTGATGTCATTGAGCAGCAGCATCACATGCGGGCACTCAATGATGGCATCATCACGTAAGCTGATTCGGATCGGCAGCCTTTCAGTCACCGTTTTTTCGGTCGCCCGAATCAGCGGCTTTTTGGATGCATCAATGTCGTACTGCTCGAGATCCACCGCCAGCATGATGCCCAAACGCGTTCCGTGCGGTGTTTCACGCTCCACAAGCACAAGGCCTTCGGGCAGGCTCACAAGCACGCCGTCCTCAATATAATCACGCATTGTCTGCTTCGCATGTGATATCCTGTCAGCGGCGTCGCCGCTTTTTAAAAACAGCTCGGGCACGATGATATGGTATGTGGAAGGCGCCCCCCCCACGTTTCGTGCCGTCTTTATCCAATAATCCTCGTTAGAGGTGAATTGAT
>JAEZNC010000013.1 GCA_023441905.1 Bacillota bacterium
TCTTGGCCACTTTTCCGACCAGTCTTTCACCTGTATTGGAAAACGCCACGACAGACGGGGTTGTTCTGCTTCCTTCCGCGTTCACAATGACTGTCGGCTCGCCGCCTTCCATCACCGCCACGCAAGAGTTGGTTGTTCCTAAGTCAATACCTATGATTTTAGCCATATCCTGTTTCCCTCCTTGTATAAAAAATATATATTACTTGTTAACCATGACCATGCAGTGCCGGATGATCCTGTCTTCCATCTTGTAGCCCTTCTGAACCACCCCAGCCACTGTGCCGGATTTTTCGTCCTCCGGGGTATCCACCATTTGAACGGCCTGATGCAGATTCGGATCAAACTCATCGCCCGGTGCGCCCATCTCGGCGATGCCCAATTGCTCCAACGCAAGCGCCAGCTGTTTGTAAACCATTTTAAACCCCTGGGCCAGCGCGCTCTCTTCTTCGCCTTCAATGTGTTCAATCGCTCTCTCAAAGCTATCGAGCACAGGCAATATTTTTCCGATGGCATCGCACTGTCCGTCTTTAAAAGCCTCGGCTCTTGTGGATGCCATACGCTTTCTGTAGTTATTGAACTCGCTGAACGTGCGTTGGTATTTGTCCTTAAAATCGTCACGCTCCGCAAGCGCCTCAGCCAGTTTTTTATCGGTCTTTGAGCTTTTTTTATGGTTGCTTTTCTCCGCCTCTTTCAAAGCGTCTTCAAAGCTTTTCACGTCCGATGTGTCGTTTTGCTCGGCCTGATTGGCTGCTTCTGTTTCAATTGTGTCGTTCTTTTCCATGTCACTCATCCTTCTCGCTCCCCCTTTAATCATCCGATTCTATAAAACTTGAAAGTATGCTGTTTAAGCTGTTGCTTACATACCCAAGAATGGAAATCACCTTTGCGTAATCCATCCGCGTCGGCCCGATCACACCGAAGGACCCGAGCGAGCGTCCCCCGATCTTATAAGTCGCGGTCACCACACTCATGTCGTGAAGCTCCTTGACTTCGTTCTCCTGACCGATTGTGACAGAAAATTCGAGCTGCGTCGCTTTCTTCATCATCTCATAGAGCATATCCTTTGTTTCAAGCACAGAGATAAAGTTCTTCGCCTTTTCAATGCTCATATAATCGGGATAGTCGATGATGTTCTGCGTCCCTCCGAGCACGATGCCCTTCTCGCCGATCGGCTCCACACTCGTTTCAATGGCCGAAATCACATCCGTGACAAACGCACTGCCGTCTCTGACTGCTTCACACATGAAGCCGCGCAAGTCGTTCTCCGCTTCTTCAAGCGTTTTTAATTCCATCTTCTCGGTCAGCATGTTGGAAATCATCTCAAGATAATCCGGCGTGATGCCCTCAGGCACAACGATGACCGTATCGGTCACCAGCCCCGCGTCTGTCACCACGAGCAGTATCGCCTTTCTTTCCGTGATTTTGACGATCTGTATCCGCTTGATGACGGATTTTTTGAGCTGCGGCTTTAATACCATTGAGATATGGTGCGTGGTGTCCGACAGCACCTTGGCTGCCTTTTCAATCACCTGACCGACCTCGCTCATCCTGTCCTGAAAATAGCCCTTAATGCGTTCAGCTTCCGACGCGTTCAATTTGACAACCTTCATGAGACGATCCACATAATACCGATAAGCCTGCTGTGACGGTATTCGTCCGGCTGATGTATGCGGCTGTTCCAAGAAACCGAGCTCTTCAAGATCCGCCATTTCATTTCTAATCGTGGCGGAGCTCAGCTCAAACCCATTCTTTTTGGATATCGTTCTCGAACCGATCGGAAGACCGGTCATGATGTAATCATCGATCACGGCTTTGAGTATGCCAATTTTGCGTTCACTTAAATCCATCGGTCTCCCTCCCGTCCTTTTTTATTAGCACTCATTAAAGTCGAGTGCTAACATCATGGTATAAAAATAGCACTTATTGTCTGCAAAGTCAAGTGCCCGAATTCATGTTCACAGTTTTTTTATATATTCTCCGATCAGCGCATTTTGAAGGTCAAAACCTTTAAGGGTGGGCCGAACTCCTGCATTATCAACGGAGATCAAACCTGCCTTTTGCGTCTTAGAAACGGCCTCCTCGAAGCGGCTTAAAAAATCGCAGCCGAAGCGTTTTAAAAAATCGTTGTAGTCAATCCCCTGGCTCAGCCGCAGGCGCAGCATGATATATTCCATCATGAGGTCAGTTTCTTTTAACACCTCTTCGTCGGCAACCGGCCTGCCATTTGACTCAACTTTTATTATATACTCATTGAAATCAGCAACATTGCCGAAACGCCTATGTGCATCGCCGATGATATACGAATAAGCGGCAGCCCCGAGCCCCAGATATTCTTGGCCCGTCCAGTATTTCAAGTTATGACGGCATTCACAGCCCCATTTGGCAAAATTGGATGTTTCGTAATGAGTATAACCCGAGTCCTTAAGCTGTGCCGCCGCCATATGGTACATGTCTCTGTCCGTATCTTCATCCGTTCCGTCAAAGCGCGCCGCCAGCGGCGTACTCGCTTCGAGCTTGAGCGCATACGCCGAAATGTGTGCCGGCGAAAGCGCAATCAAACGGTTCAGCGTTTCATCAAAGCTCCTGACCGTCTGCCCCGGCAAGCCAAATATCACGTCAACATTGATGTGGCGGTAATAATGCGAGGCCGTATCAAAAGCTTTTTCAAACGTGTCCCAAGTGTGATTGCGGCCGATAGCGCGCAGCACGTCATCCTCATGCGTTTGCAGCCCGATGCTGAGCCGGTTAACGCCGAGCGCCGCATACGCCGACAGCTTCACCTCGCCGAGCGTCTCGGGGTTGGCTTCCATCGTGATTTCGGGGCTGTCCCAAGCACTGAGCGCACGCAGACCGTTTATCAGCTTTTCCGTCTGTGCCGGTGAGAGCAGCGACGGCGTGCCGCCGCCGATAAACACCGTATCAATCACCCGGTGACGCAGCACATCGTTATAAAGCCGCGCCTCGCTGATAACCGCATCTAAATACCTGTCGATTTGATCAACCCTGTCCGGATACGACACGAAGTTGCAGTACGCGCATTTACGAAGACAGAACGGAATGTGGATATAAAGGCCGAGCGTCTTCATCAGTCCATCTTGAGCACGGACATAAACGCTTCGGAAGGCACCTCTACGCTGCCCACCTGACGCATGCGTTTCTTGCCTTCCTTCTGTTTTTCGAGCAGCTTTTTCTTACGCGAGATATCGCCGCCGTAGCACTTGGCCAGCACGTCTTTGCGCATCGCCTTCACCGTTTCGCGCGCAATGATCTTCCCGCCGATGGCCGCCTGTATCGGTATCTCAAAAAGCTGCCTCGGTATCGCGTCCTTGAGTTTTTCGGCGATGCTGCGCCCGCGCGCATAGGCCTTGTCCCGGTGCACGATGATCGACAGCGCGTCACACATGTCGCCGTTAAGCAGCATGTCGAGGCGAACGAGGTCACTCTTCTTATAACCGCTTAATTCATAATCCAGCGACGCGTAGCCGCGTGTGCGGGATTTTAAAATATCAAAGAAGTCATAAATGATTTCGTTAAGAGGCATCTCATAATGAATCATCACGCGCGTTTCTTCAATGTACTCCATGTTTTTAAATACGCCGCGCTTTTCTTGACAGATGTCCATCACCGCGCCCACGTATTCGTCGGGCGTCATGATCGTCGCGTTTGTGATCGGCTCTTCCATATAGTCGATCGATGTGGTCGGCGGCAGATTTGTCGGGTTCTCCACCACGATCAGCTCGCCCTTTACCGTCATCACGTGGTAGCTCACGCTCGGCGCGGTGGTCACGAGATTGAGGTCGAATTCGCGTTCCAGCCGTTCCTGTATGATTTCCATATGCAGCAGCCCAAGGAAGCCGCAGCGGAAGCCAAAGCCGAGTGCGATGGATGTTTCCGGTTCGTATATCAGCGACGCGTCATTGAGCGCGAGCTTTGCTAGCGCATCCTTTAAATCCTCATAGTCCGCGCCGTCCGCCGGATAAATACCGCAAAACACCATCGGCGTGACTTCCTTGTAGCCCGGCAGCGGTTCGGTCGCGCCGTCCTTCGCGTTCGTGATCGTATCGCCCACGCGTGTGTCCGATACGTTTTTGACGCTCGCCGCGATATACCCGACCTCACCCGCTGACAGGGATTTTGTTTTGAGCGGGTTCGGCAAAAAAACGCCCGTTTCCGTCACATCGAAACGTTTGCCCGCCGCCATGAATAATATCCTATCACCCTCGGCCACGCGGCCCTGCTTCACGCGCACATAGCTGATGGCACCCTTGTAGTTATCGTAATACGAATCGAATATCAGCGCCTGCAGCGGCGCGTCCGCATCGCCCTTGGGCGCGGGCAGGTACTGAACGATCGCCTTTAACACCTCTTCAATGCCGACGCCTTCCTTCGCGCTGATGCGCGGCGCATAGGACGTATCGAGGCCAATCACATCCTCGATCTCCTTGCACACCTCGTCCACGCGTGCCGACGGCAAGTCGATCTTATTGATCACGGGCAGTATTTCCAACCCGTTGTCGAGTGCGAGATACACGTTGGCGAGCGTCTGCGCCTCAATGCCCTGGCTCGCGTCCACCACGAGTATGGCCCCTTCGCAGGCTGCCATGCTGCGTGACACCTCATAAGTAAAGTCTACATGTCCCGGCGTATCGATGAGATTCAGCGTGTACTCGGTGCCCTCATGTTCGTAAAACATGCGCACCGCCTGCGCCTTAATTGTGATACCGCGCTCCTGCTCGAGATCCATTGTATCCAGCATCTGAGCGTGCATATCCCTTTTGGATATCGTATTTGTCACTTCTATCAGCCTGTCGGCCAGCGTTGATTTTCCGTGGTCAATATGCGCGATGATGCAGAAATTTCTGAAATTTTCAGATGCCATAAAAAAGCCATATCCTCCGTTTTTATCTCGCAAACTATATTATATAAAAGTGCAAAGAAAAGCAATCCACAATATTGGCTGGAAATAAACTGCGT
>JAEZNC010000015.1 GCA_023441905.1 Bacillota bacterium
ATTTTAAAGCCATCCATTAAGAATAAATAATAATGGTCACCGGATTTAATAACCAGTGACCATTATTTTAAATTGGATTAAACTAGTGTGGAGCTTAATCAAACATCCTCCATGTCGTCCATATCCATGTCATAATCGGCCATATCATCATAATCAGGCATGGTGTCCCAACCGCCCGGAATACCATACCAGCCGTCCATCTCACTCTGAGATGACGCAAAGCCATCATAAAAGCCGCCATAGCTGCACCGGCCAAATCTGTCGCAGCACCGGCCAAATCTGTCGCAGCATCTGCCGAACTCATCTATCCAAAAACAGCGGCCTGTCGGAAAACCGAAATTTACCGGGAAGAAGAAAAATCTCGGGAAACGCTGTCTCATCGGAAACGGTCTTGGGAAGCGCCTGCCGGGGAAACCGCCGCGAGGGCCACCGCCGGGGAAACCGCCGCGAGGGCCGCCGCCCGGGAAACCGCCGCGAGGGCCGCCGCCCGGGAAACCGCCACGAGGACCGCCGCCCGGGAAACCGCCGCGGGGACCGCCGCCGCGGCCGCGTTGAACCATCTGCTGGCTGCCGTAAGATGTATTCATACCATCTGGCATCAAAAAAACTCCTTTCTGTTATAAACACAAACAAGACTGCTTGCTGGTGTATACTATGAGTTTCTATGATATTTGGTTCTTTAAGAGTTGACTTATGACAAGGAGGCCTCCTTTCCATGCTCGCTCCTTTTAGATTAACTATCTGATGCGATATTCCATTTTCCGCATCGGTCGCCCCAATTGGCTATAAAACTGTCGTCGGATTTGATGCGAACCACTTCGCACATATTGGCACAGCCGCTGCAGGTAAAGCTTTCGGCAGTAAAAGTGCGGCTCATGTTTTCAAACCCCATAAAGCTTGTTTTTCGTCCGGACAGCCGAATTTCATCATAAGCAAGCAGTGCCGCGCCGTAAGCGCCCATTACATCGAAATGCTGCGGGATAATGATTTTCTTATTCAGTGCTTTTTCGAACGCGGCAAGGATGCCGATGTTGGCGGCAACACCGCCCTGAAAGAGTATCGGTCCGCAGATCGTTTTCCCTTTTGCTAGGTTGTTTAAATAATTGCGGACAAGCGCGTCGCATAGCCCGGCAATGATATCCTCGGCGCTGTGGCCCGCCTGCTGCTTGCTGATCATGTCGGACTCTGCGAAAACGGCGCAGCGACCCGCAATACGCACGGGCGACTTTGCGCGCAGCGCATAACCGCCGAAATCTTCTATGGGTATTTCAAGCCGTGATGCCTGCCTGTCGAGAAAGGAGCCCGTTCCGGCCGCACAGACGGAATTCATTGAAAAGTCACAGACGATACCGTTTTCCATCAAAATAATTTTAGAATCCTGCCCGCCGATTTCCAGTATGGTCTTAACCTCCGGTACCACATGGCACGCGGCGGCTGCATGAGCGGTGATCTCGTTTTTCATGATATCCGCGCCGATAATCGCTCCGGCAAGCTGACGGCCGCTGCCTGTTGTTCCCGCGCCGATGACCATAACATCTGAACCAATCTTGCTTTTCAAAGATGCCATACCTGCAACAATTGCTTCGATCGGCCGTCCGTTTGTTCTTAAATAAAGCTTTTCAACCACCTTGCCGTCACTATCGATCAGAACAAGATTGGTGCTGACGGAACCAACATCAATGCCAAGGCATAGTTCGTTTGTCATGCCGATTTTACTCCTTTTCTGCGCCGCATCTGCAGCATATCGACGAAAGCTTCTATTCTTGTCACATACCCGGCTTCGCCTGTCATTTCATCAACCACCAATGTTAAAACAGGAAAGTTATCGCGCTGCCGGATGGACGGAAGCACCGCCTTGACAACGATCTCGGGCATACAGCCGAGCGGATAAACCTGTATGGCACCGTCGAAGCCGCGGCTTTGGCAAAGCAGCGCATGGCCGATTGATTCCCTTGCGTGACCGCCCGCATTGAACGGCAGATATGCTTTGGCATATCTGTTTATAATGGGGGAATTAAACCGCAAAGGCTTTGCGGCGAGGTCTTTGAGCCACCAGCTGGGCGTTATCAGCCGACTCGTTGCCACGCCCATATCCATCAGCCTGTCTTCGATAAAGAGATTTGCAAACGGTTCGATCATCGAATAGATTTCACCGATCAGCGCTATTTTTAGCGGCTGCCTTCCGGGGTCTGTAGGCACCGCGTCCAATTGACGGTGGTATTCAACGAGGGTTTTGTGCATGTCTTCGGGCGTGCGGCCATGATCGAGCCGATCATGGCATTGCATCAACAGCCTCTTGCAAGTGCCTGTATTTTCTTCGTATGCGGCAAGCCAATGCGCTTTTTCGTCCAGACCGTCCGCCAGCGACAGAATATGTATGGCTTGTTTTAAAGCCAGCATTTTTTTGTGCGCGCTCAGGGAACTGGCGCCGGATATCAGGCCGATTCGCCGCATCAGTTCTTTTGCGCCGACTGCCGCGGGCGCATCAATCACGATGGTGCGAATTTGAGATCCGGCTTTTTTCAGCAGCTTCATCTGAAGCTCACAATATTCTCCGAAACGGCATGGGCCGCAGCTGCCCGTTATCAGTATTGTATCGGCACCTTTTTGAATACAGTCCGTATAGCTGCCCATGAATATCTTAAACGGCAGGCAGATTTCTTCCGGCGATAAACCGGTGCCGGTTTGCAAGGTATGCTTATTGATCTTATCCGGCATCACATACGGGATATGAACCGCCTCAAAGAATGCCTTGGCGGCAAGGCAAATGTTGCCCATGCGCGGGAAGGTGATGATCATGCTGCATCCTCCTTTTGAGCATATCTGTAAACGCTTCGATCCTCGTATCAAGCGCGGCTTCTCCGGTGTGCTCGTCCAGCTTTAAAACCATATAGGGCAGAGATCCGATATCGTGCTTGATCAGCTCGGTGAACCCCGAATCGACACCGCACGAAAAGGTAGAAAGATAAATGATGCCGTCAACAGCGCCTCGCTTAAACAGGCTGATGGCCGAACCGTAATACTCCCTTGCAAAATACCAAAACGGCGGCTTGAAAAGACTGACTGTTTCCATGGCTTTTTCATATTTGCTCACACTCTCGTATGTCACGACACCGACGTCCAAAGCGCGCAGCTTATCGATGATATTCATATTAACGAATGCGTCGTGAACGATATAAGAGTGTCCGATCAGCGCAACCCGGTACGCATAGCCTTCATCACATATGCCGGCAAGTGACGCCGTTTGCTTTCTGAAGGCGCTCTCAAAGGCCGGTTCCGTTTCCCTTGCGCTTTGTGATATGATGCGGCCCGCCCGAAAAGACCATTTGCGCAGACTCTTCTCATCGAAAGAAAACACGGGGGGGTCGATGAGCAGAGGCAAATTCGCGACGCTGTTTTGCACCGTTTCAACGAGGCCGCATATCATGGGGCACAGCTTTTGCCCTTTTTCGAGGCTTAAATAATGAGGCAACAGCAGATAATCACATCTCGACTTAAGCCAACACACATGCCCGTGAAACACCTTTACGGGCAGGCAGGCATCATCCACGCAGCTCTTGACACCTTCATCGAGTATCTGCTTATTGGTATCGGGCGACACCACCACATTTAAACCGAGCTCGGAAAAAAAGTTCTCAGTGAAAATATGGTGATTAAAATACAGCAGACCTTTTGGTATCCCCACAGTTAAGTTGCTTATCATGTTTTTATCTTTTGCCGGGCATAAAAAAAATATGCGGAGATATAAAAGGCTATCGTTCAAAAGTGACTTTACATCAATCTATCGGCTACACAATAGGTTAAAGTATAAACGGACGCATCAACGTGCTCGATCAAATAGTCGCAAATCTATTGTGGGCGTATTTTAATTTGCCGGCAATCGAACGCAGGAAGCATCGGGTTTCCTGCGTTTTTTTGTAGGATTTCGTTTGCATTCCATCAGAAGTCTATATATGAGTTTGGGGTATCGACATTGTTATCGAACTGGTTGGAATCAGCCATCAAAGACCGAAGTTTGCATTTAAATCTGCCTAACATTGCAGTCACAGGCCAGCCAATGCTAATAATTTATAAATTCAGTGTATGCCCGTTTTTAAGTCACATGCGTTTATTGTGTTTACATGCGAATTCACATCAACTATAATAAATGAGATACAAATGACAACAAATTGGGGGATCGCCATGAATTATGAGCAGAATCAGCCAATCAAATTATCCAAGAAACAAAACGCCTTTCAATTCATCAAGTTCACGCTTTTTTCTGCGTCGGCGGGATTGATACAGATCGGCAGCTTTACGCTTCTCAACGAACTGGCTGGATTGCCGTATTGGCCTTGCTACCTATTTGCGCTGGTTTTGTCGGTCGTCTACAATTTTACTATCAACCGACGGTTTACCTTTAAATCAACCGCCAATTTTCCGCTGGCCATGCTGAAGGTGTTCGCGTACTATTGCGTTTTCACACCATTGTCTACGTGGTGGGGCGACGCTTTAACGAGTGTCGGCTGGAACGATTATATCGTTCTGGTGGGGACGATGGTCATCAATTTCGTTACCGAGTTTTTATTTACGCGTTTTGTGGTTTACCGCCATTCAATCAATACGAATGAGCTTGGTAAAAAAGAAAACAAAAAGTATGCCATAGAGGGACAGGAGCCGCTCTCGCAAACGACTGAACAGATTTAATTTTTTTCTTGCATGCAACGGCAAATGATCCATCGATTTGAAATGAGCTGATATCGCGATATAGGTGATGCGGTTCATTTTTTATTATGTCTTTTATGTTCGCGGTATCACTGATATTCAGTTTGCTGCAACAGCAATACAGTCCAAGCAAGGTTATTAATAATGCCAGCAATGTGGTGTGATTACATGCATTTGTGCTATTGTTGTCAGCGTAATATGGTATCATTGACAGTTTTCATATTGCAAACATGACGTAACAATAGTAGAATAAGGTAAATCTTCGAAAACGATTAAGTTGGTGGAACAATGAATGATAAGTGGCATGGCATCGCCTTTCACGGGCATCTTCACGTTGACGGAATCCATCTTAAAAATGAAGCCGGTGACAAAGTGGTGCTGCACGGCATGAGCAGCCACGGTATGCAATGGTATCCTCAGTTTGCGCAGACAGCTGCCCTTCAAACCACCAAGCGCGCGGGTGCCAACGTGTTTCGCATTGCGATGTATACCGAAGAGGGCGGCTATTTTTCGGATCAAAGCATTGTGGCAAATGTCTGCAAAGCCGTTGATGAAACGCTGGCGCTCGATATGTACGCGATTATCGACTGGCATATTCTATTCGATAACGATCCGCTTGCACATGTGGAGGAAGCCAAGGCGTTCTTCGATGATATCAGCAAAAAATACAGCAATGAACCCGGCGTAATCTACGAAATATGTAACGAGCCGAACGGCGCCGACGTAACATGGGGCGGCAGTGTCAAACCGTATGCGCAGCAGGTGATCCCAGTGATCCGAAACAACGCGCCCGATGCGCTGATACTGGTTGGATGCCCCACATGGAGCCAAGATGTTGATATTTGTGCTGCCGATCCTCTTGATTTTGATAATATCATGTATACGCTGCATTTTTACGCAGGAACGCACGGCGACGAGCTTCGGAGCAAATGCTCAAAGGCGCTGTCAATGGGTGCACCCGTATTTGTCAGCGAATGGGGAACCAGCGCCGCAGACGGCAGCGGCGGTGTTTTTATTCGAGAAAGCGATATATGGCTCGATTTTCTTGCAAAGAACGATATCAGCTGGTGCAACTGGAGCCTTGGCGACAGGGACGAAACAAGCGCCGCACTGCTGCCCGGCGCGCCGTTCGGAAACTGGACGGCGGAGCAGCTTTCTGAAAGCGGCCGCTATGTTTTTGCAAAATTGAAAGAATCCATATCATAAACGAATCGGTTTAATAATTAGGAGGTACAGTTATGCAAAAGAAGACTCCGGTATTAAAGAAAATGGCTTGTGTCTGCTTTGCAATTTTATTCCTCGCCTCTCTGTTTGGCTGCGCGCAAACAGCTCAAGCGCCGTCGGTTTCTCAGCCGGCAGCAGCTGAATCACCTGCGGAGACGCCCGCCACTATAGAGGAACCCCCGGCTGCACCGGCATACTCGACAGAGAACATGGTGCAAAACGGTGATTTCTCGGACGGGACAAAAAACTGGTCGCTGTTCCTCACTCAGAGCGGTGCAGCCGAGCTTAAAGCCGAAAACGAAGTCGGCATCGTCGATATCAAATCGCCCGGTTTGGCCGATTATGCCGTTCAGCTTTATTACGACGGCTTCAAACTGGAAACGGGGGGCGTATACCGCTTCGCTTTTGATATGTCGTGCAGCATGAACCGCAATATCGCAGCGCGTCTGCAGATCAACGGCGGAGACTATTCGCCTTATATTGAAGAATTCGTTGATATCACCGGCGAAATGAAGAGATATGAATTTGAACTCAATATGCAAGACGGAACGGACCCGGCACCACGCCTGTGCTTCAACATCGGCAAGCCGCAGGATGGGTCGGAAGTGGGGCCGTGCATGCTGTCTGTGGACAATGTGGAGGTCACTTTGATTGACGCGTCCGGTATATTGGCGCCGGAGCCGGAGCCGGAACGTCCGCAGATCAATATCAACCAGATCGGTTATGCCCCGGGTGATCGAAAGATCGCGGTTTTCAGGGGCGAGGGCCTGGAGGAAAAATTTCAGGTGCTTGATAAAGACGGTGGCGTCGCTTTTGAAGGCCCGTTGACAGGCCCGATTGAGAATGAGGCCGCCGGTGAAACGAATTTCACGGGCGATTTCTCAGGGCTCAAAACACCGGGTGAATACCATATTGTCAGCGGCAGCGCGACCGAGTCATATACGTTTAAAATCGGGAATGACATTTATAAAGACGCGCTGAAATCCGCTATACAAATGCTTTATTTGCAGAGATGCGGATGTGAAGTGGACAGTGCCATAGCGGGAGATTATGCCCACGAAGCCTGCCATACCGGCGAAGCCGTCATTTACGGCACGGAGGAGATGAAGGACGTATCGGGCGGCTGGCATGACGCGGGTGACTACGGGCGGTATGTTGTGCCCGGTGCCAAGACCGTCGCCGACCTGATGATCGCCTATCAAGATTTTGAGAATGTGCTAGGCGGCGATGAAGGCGATGCTTTCGGTATTCCCGAAAGCGGCAACGGCGTGCCGGATGTACTGGATGAGGCACGTTATGAGCTGGTATGGATGCTGAAAATGCAGGACAAAAGCGGCGGCGTATACCATAAGGTGACCGGTCTGGCTTTTCCGGAAACTGTTATGCCGACGGAGGAAACGGAGCCGCTTTATCTGCTGCCGGTTTCCATCACGGCCACCGGAGATTTCTGTGCTGTGATGGCGATGGCCTCGCAGGTTTATGAGCCGTTTGATAAGGCTTTCGCCAAAACATGCTTAAGCGCATCGGTCAAGGCGTGGGATTATCTCGAAAAAAATAACGGCGGCAGCTTTAAGAACCCCGCGGATGTGCTGACAGGCGAATATCCCGACGGCCAGAATTCCGATGAACGCAGCTGGGCGGCAGCGGCGCTCTATCAGGCAACGGGCAAAGCAAAATACAATGAAGCCTTCAAAAAGTATCTCAACATGTCTCCGTTTGTTCTGGATGGATACGGCTGGGCTAACGTCGGCGGTTATGGCAACCGGATTTATCTGTCATTGGATCCGTCTATGATTGATGACGAATGCGCGGCAAAAATTAAAGAAACGATGACAAAGAAGATAGAAACCTTCACGGCGAATGCGGCGTCAGACGGCTACTCAAGCACTCTTGGCCTTGTTTATCCCTGGGGCAGCAATATGTCGGTCTGCAACAACACCATCTACTTGCATGATGCGGGCGTTATCCTGTATAAAGACAATTCGTCACTGATCGACAGTCATTTCGATTATATATTCGGCGCAAATCCGATGAGCACATGCTATGTGACGGGCTTTGGCACAATGTCGCCGAAGAATCCGCATCACCGTCCGTCTATGGTGGCGGGCGCAGCAATGCCGGGTATGCTGGTTGGCGGTCCCAACAGCAAACTTGAAGACCCATATGCAAAAGCCGTGCTCTCGGAAGCACCGCCCGCCAAATGCTATGCGGATAATGCGCAGAGTTATTCGTGTAATGAAGTGACCATCTACTGGAATTCGCCGCTGATCTATCTGATTGCGGAGCATATGAGCGAACAGATATGGCCGGCGGTATAAGGCACTATGATAATACGCCAAGCGACAGCAGGCGATATTGACGGTCTGGTTCAGCTGCGAATGGATTATTTGGCGGCGCATTTTGGTGATATCAGTAAACGAGAGAGAAGATATGCGCTCAGCTGAAAGATTATTTTGCAGCGCATTTGTCACGGGATTTCCTCGCATTTCTGGCGGAGGATAACGGCCGAACAATCGGTTGTCTGTTTCTCGTCGTGCAGGAGAAGCCGGCCAATCCGCGTTTTCCGGGCGGACGAACAGGCTTGCTGCTGATTGTCTTTACGTATCCCGCATATCGGCGCAAAGGTGTCGCCTACAGCCTGCTCAGCACAGCGATTGAAGAAGCAAAGAAGATGGCGCTATCTTATATTGAGCTACGGCTACGGAGGCGGGAGTGCCGCTATATGAAAAATTCGGCTTTGAACAAAAGGAGACCGATAAAAAAATGATTCTCGTTTTCAACACACGTTATCATAATGATTGATTAAAGCGAACCAACTGTGGGTATGAATAGGCAAAAGAGAAAGGAGATAATCAATATGGCTTGCGATATCATGGTAGTAAAAATCGGAGATCGAAGAGACCGTTCGCCGGAGGTGCAGGAAGTACTGGCCAAATTCGGCTGCTCGATCAAGGTGCGGCTGGGGCTGCATGAAACGGAGTCGGTCTGTTCGGATGAAGGCATACTTGTTTTGCAGCTCACGGGCGATACCGAGGAAATGCTTAGGCTTGAAGACGCGCTTAACAAAATGAAAAACGTAAAAGCAAAAATGGTGATTCTCGACTGATGATATAAGAAAAAAGTTCCTTGTCGGAAAAGACAAAGAACTTTTTTTTCATCTAATAAATTTTTGATTGACTTCGGCCATACTGTGGTAGATTTAAAACGACGCAACACATAAGACACCGGAGGATTAATAATTTTGCAGATACGCCTATTTGATTTGCTTTTATGTATCGGAAATTCTGTGGATCTCATTTCTCCTGAATACAACAGCCACCATCAACAGGTCGCATTTTTATCCTATCATATCGGCCATAAAATGGGGCTCGATGATAAAACCTGCCGTGATTTGATAACAGCCGGGCTTATTCATGATATTGGGGCGCTGAGCAGCAAAGAAAGGCTCACACTGATGGAAGAGGAGCCCTTTGATGTTAACAACCATGCTTTTCGCAGTGCTAAGCTGCTGGAAGAAGACAAGATTTTCTCGGAAATAACCCAAGCAGTACGTTATCATCATATCAACTGGGCAGACGGGGAAGGGCAAACTTTTAACGGTCAAAAGGTTCCCTTAAGCAGCCATATACTTCATCTTGCCGATCGGGTTTGCGTAAAATTCGACCCAAAAAACAGCTCCGTGGTGCAAGTGCCGGGCGTCTTTGAACAGATAGAAAAAGATACGGGGCGCGTCTTTATGCCCGAAGTTGTCAACGCATTGTTTAAGCTGAAGAGAAGTGACCATATTTGGCTTGAGTTGATGGAAGGCAAGCCGCTTGACTATTTGCCAACGAGAAAAATATTCGCGGGCGATTTTATCGACATTGACGGGCTGCTTGAGATCACACGCATGATATCTTTAATCATTGACTTTCGCAGTCATTTTACAGCCACGCATTCTGCCGGTGTGGCGCATATCGCAAACAGGCTCGGGAAATTTCTCGGCTTTTCTGATATGGAATGCAAGATGCTTCTCATTGCCGGATACCTGCATGATCTTGGCAAGCTTTACGTACCCAACGAACTGCTGGAAAAACCATCGGCTCTTAATCAAACAGAGTTCAACATCATTAGAGAGCATACGTTCCATACCTACCGTCTTTTGAATAAAATAAAGGGATTGGAAATCATCAACACCTGGGCATCGTATCATCATGAAAAACTCAACGGAAGAGGCTATCCGTTTCAATTGAGCAAAGAACGCATACCGCTTGGGTCAAGAATAATGGCCGTTGCGGATGTGTTCACATCGGTCACTGAGGACAGGCCATACAGAAAAGGGATGTCTGAAAAACAAATCATCAGCGTTCTTCAGTCAATGACCGATGACGGGTCGTTATGCAAAATTGTTGTTGAGAAACTCACCAGCAGCTTAGATGAGTTAATTGAATTGTGCCACCACAGCCAGAAAACGGCCGCAACGTTGTATGAATCCATTTTAAATATGAGCAACCATGCTGAATCTAACTGATAAACTGTCTTGTTTTCGACTGGCGATATTGTATAATATCAATATCAAATGCCATAATTCATTAATGTCGCCATATATTGCGTTTTTGGAGAAGTTGTATGATTAAAGAGTTTAAAGAATTCATATCCAGAGGAAGTGTGATCGATCTCGCTGTTGGTGTTATCATCGGCGGCGCATTTGGAAAAATTGTCACGTCGCTTGTAAACGATGTGATTTTGCCGCTTATCGGGATCATCAGCGGGGGCCTCGATCTGGCTCAGTTAAGTTATACGGTGGGTGACGCGAAAATCGCTTATGGCAGCTTCATTCAAAGCTTGATCGACTTTTTCATTATTGCCATCTGCATTTTTGCTGTGATCAAGTTTTTAAATATGTTCAAAAGGAAGAAAAAAGAACCCGCTGCTCCGCCCGAACCCTCGAAGGAAGAAGTGCTTCTCACACAAATCAGAGACTTGCTGAAGGAGAAAAAATCAAATTGAACTATCCGTGGATAGAAGAATTTTGTCTTAGCAAAAAAGGCGCGGTAAAGGAATATAAACCGGAGTGGGAGGCGCTGCTCTATTTGGTCGGCGGCAAAATGTTTGTGATGCAGGGGCAGGATAATCAGGGCCGCCAGATCATCACGCTCAAGCTTGACCCGGCTTTCGGTGACATGCTGCGCAGTCAGTATGAAGATATCCGGCCCGGCTATTATATGAACAAGCTTCATTGGAACTCTGTCGATTTAAACGGCTCCGTGCCCGATGAGCTGCTTAAAAATATGCTTGACCAGTCATACAATCTGATACTGCATTCGCTCACAAAGAAAATGCAAAACGAGATTATGTCGGCAGAATAGCAAGGAGGCTCATGAT
>JAEZNC010000161.1 GCA_023441905.1 Bacillota bacterium
TTGAACGTAATTACAACATCAGCGACAGTGTACTAAGATTTAATGTAATAAGACTGTAAAGGCAGGTTTGTATTATGAACAGAGCTATTTTAATCGGGAATCTTACCAAAGACCCCGAGCTGAGAACCACACCGCAGGGCATCTCGGTATGCAGCTTCACGATCGCGGTCAACAGAGGGTTTGGAGACAAAAAAGACGTTGACTATATCCCGGTTGTGACATGGCGGGCGCTGGCGGATAATTGTGCCAAGTTTTTAGCGAAGGGCCGCAAGGTAGGTGTATCCGGGCGTATTTCGGTGAGAAGCTACGACGCGAACAACGGTGAGAGACGCTATGTAACCGAGATCGTGGCGGATGACGTGGAGTTCTTAACACCCAAGGGCGAAGGGGGCGGCGGCGGCAGCCGCATGCAGAATGTTCCCCCGCCGCCGGATGACGCAGGTCTTTTCGGTGATGAACCCGACGATTTTGAGCCTCTGGACGATGAACAGATGCCTTTTTGACAAAAATGAGGAGGAGCCATGATGAACGACGATAAGTCGCAGAAGAAAATGCGGCGCGGAAAACCCCGGCGTAAAATATGTGCGTTTTGTGCGGATAAATCTAAGAGCATTGATTATAAAGACGTCATGAAATTAAAACGCTTCCTGACCGAGCGCGGCAAGATTCAGCCGAGACGGACATCCGGCGTTTGCGCCAAGCACCAGAGAGATCTCGCGATGGCGGTGAAAAGGGCGCGTATGATGGCGCTGCTGCCGTATTCGCAGGACTAAGACAAGCCTAACAAAAGAGCGGTTAAACCCGCTCTTTTTTATTTTCTAAAAGCCTTTTCCTTGATGAGAAGGTGGTACGAAGCACTGGATGAGGTGTCAATAAACATGCTGTCAAAACGAACACCTTATCAGCCGCCAATCGGGCAATTTTCTCAGGCATGCATGCTGTCTGACAGAGTCGCAAAACGAAGCGGCTGATTGTATGCCGTTTTTCGCGCCGCCTATCGCAGGCAGTCCTCTGTGACCTATCCTCGACCAGCGGTGATAAGAGGTTCCTTTCTCCAGTCAACTCCCTACAGCTGATACCAGGAATGCAAGCCTGTACTGCGCCTCGTTTTAGCAGATAGCGAGAAAAGCCAACAGATGAATGCTTAAACTTGTGTTCTCACATTTCTTTTTTTCGGTAAACTGCGCTGGATATGCCGAATGACAGGATACCGCAGACCAGCACGATCAACGGCAAAAACCAGAGCACCTGCGTCACCGTCTGCTCGCTGATTTGGGGCAGCGCTCCCGTCTGGCTCAGTGCAAAGCCAGCCGCCACCGGAACAGCCACCACCGCGATGATGATCACTCGCGCGCGTTCCACGCCGAACTTGTAGATGAACGGCAGCAGTATGCTGATGAACAGCAAGCCTACCGCGCACACAGCATAAGCCGTCAGCAGCGTTTCCGAAAAGTTGCCGATATTCCGGATAAGGCCGTTCACCCATCCCATCAGCACCGCCATCAGCCCGCCGGCTAAGATAAGAACAAGTGAAAGCAAATATTTGCTCAGCACCACATCCCTTCTCGACACAGGCATCGTGTTCACATACGTGTCCCACCCGGATTGGCTGTCGTATGCAAACGAGGTGACCGTTGTGATGGCAAACATGATGACGATCATGCCCACGAATATATCCGCGTTGTCCATCATGAACGACAACATGAAATAGAGCGCCGCAATCAAAAACAGTGTCTTCCCGTATTTTCTCAAGTTGAACAAGTCCTTTAATATCAGTCCCTTCATGACGCCTCACTCCTCACATAGAACAGCATGATATCCTCAATATGCGCGGGATCCACCGTGAGCCCCGGGTACTTTCGCCGCACCGCATCCGGGTTTTTCATCAGCACCTCATGGCCGAACTGACCGCGTCGCTGCCCCTCAATGTCGCTGCGGTCGATACGCGCAAAGTCGTTCTGACCGCACTTTAATATGCCATAGCCGTATTTTAAATCGTCCGCAGACTGCGAGAAAACGAGCTGCCCGTCTTTGATCAGCGTCACGTAATCGGCCACCTTCTCAAGGTCACTGATGATGTGCGTGGATAAGAATATCGACCGTTCCTCATCCTGTATGATATCGAGGAAAATATCGAGTATCTCGCTGCGCACCACGGGATCAAGCCCGCTCGTGGCCTCATCAAGCAGCAGCACGCGCGGCCTGTGCGCGAGCGCCACCGAGAGTGACAGCTTGGTTTTCATTCCCTTGGACATCTGCTTCACCGTATTCTTTGCGGAGACGCCGAAACGCTTTAAGAAAGAATGATAGAGAGCGTCGTCCCAGCCCGCGTAAATAGACCGCATCACCGAGGAGATATCGTCCGGCTTCAGGCTCTCGTGAAAATAGCAGTTATCGAGCACCACGCCCAGCTGCTGCTTGATGTCCTTCTCGCGCTTGATGTGGTCCATCCCAAGCACCCGGACGCTGCCGCCGTCCTTTTTGATCATATTGAGTACGAGCTTGAGCGTCGTGGTTTTGCCCGCCCCGTTCTCCCCGATAAACCCCATTATGCTGCCCTGAGGGAGCGTAAAGCTCACATCTTTGAGCGAAAAGCTTCCGTAATTCTTGCAAAGCCCGCTGACTACAAGCACGTTTTCCAATGCCTTATTCCTCCTTATACAAAAGTGTCAATATATCCAACAGCTCTGAGAGCGAAATGCCGCTGCTTTTGGCGATCTCCACCGCCTTTTGCAGATGCGCTTCCGCCATGCGAAGCTGTTCTTCTCTGATTAGTTCAATATTTCGGCCCGCCACATAGCTGCCCTTGCCCATCACGGTTTCAATAAAACCGTCACGTTCGAGATCCTCATAGGCGCGCTTGGTGGTGATCACGCTGATGCGCAGCTCCTTGGCGAGCAGCCGCATGGACGGCAGCAAATCGCCTTCGTTGAGCGCGCCGCTGACGATAAGATTCTTGATTTGCGACGTGATCTGTTCATAAATCGGCTTGTCGCTCGCGTTGCTGATGATGATGTCCAAACCTGCAATTCCCCCTGACCGCGCTTAATCTACTGTATATATACTTTATATACAGTAGAGCATCTTTTTATGCATTTGTCAAACGAAATATTTGAATTAAATAAAAGCGCCGAAAACCTGGAAGTCGAAGTTCTTAAATCCTGTCATTTAGGGAAATGAGCGAATAATGATACTCAAGTGATCGGCTAAGGATAGCAACTTCATCAGTCATCCAGTCCACTATGTCGTGAGGAGAGAAGCGATGGCGCCGACGTGGACAAGGATTCAGAACAGATTCTTCACCCGCGCTGCGGGTTCAGAATGACCTTAAATGTGGTGTTCCGTTCGCCGTGATGCTTTCGCGTGTAATGATTCTAAGTAAGCGAGGCGATCAAATCATCTGTTTGTCATCCTGATGAGCGAAGCGAGGAAGGATCTGTCTTTGGATAGGCATGATCATTCCGTGCTTGTCAATGTAGACCGCGAATAGACTTTAGATATGAAAGGTTGGCCATACTAAAAAACCGCCGGAATCCAGCGGTTGTGTTCTCATATTATTTTCTCTTATCCAGCGCCGCGCAGATGGCTTCACCTAGTTTATCGGCTTCGGCCAGCTCCTTGTCGTCAGGCCGCAGCTTCGCGCTGCATGTGCCCACCACATCCGCGCCGAGCGCGCGCAGCCGCTCGCTCATGTATTTAATCGATTCGCCGCTCCACCCGAACGAACCGAATGCGGCCGCCGTCTTGCCCTTTACAATCAGCACCGAGAGCGACGTCAGCACATCCCACACGGGCTTAATCACGTCTCGGTTCACCGTCGGCGAGCCGATCGCAAACGCATCCGCCGCATGAATTTTGGCCGCGCACTGCGCGGCATCCGCCGCAGCTATATCCTCGAGCTCCACATCGTAACCTGCGTCCTTTACCACCTGCGCAATACGCTCCGCCAACTGGCCCGTAAACCCATAGCACGACACATAGCCGATATACACTTTTTTGGGGTCGTTCACGGCAAGCACGTCTGACGCCCATTGCTCATACCTGTCCACCGCAGCCCATGGGTCCTTGCGCAGAATCGGCCCATGCGACGGCCCGATCACATCGATATGCAGCGCGCGCGTTTTCTTCACCGCGTCGAGCACGTACGTTTTAAACGGCCCCATAATCACATCAAAATAATACTTCTGTGCCTCCGCCATCCCGGCGCTGACCGGCGTTAAATCGTCAAACACGTGTTCCGCGGAAAAGTGAAAGCCGAACATATCACCCGTCAGCAATATCGCGTCTTCGGTGATATAGGTAAACATCGAGTCAGGCCAGTGAAGAAACGGCACGAAAATGAACTTGAGCGTCTTGCCGCCGAGCTCGAGCGTATCGCCGTCCTCCACAACCTTGCACTCAAATTTGTCGTTCAATATGTTACCGAGAAACACGCTGGCAGGCTTTGTGCACACCACCACCGCATCCGGTGCCATTTTAAGGAGTTTTAAGAGCCCGCCGGAATGGTCGGGCTCTGTGTGGTTACAGATGATATAATCGATAGACGCTGCGTCACACGCACCGGCTATCTTTTCGATATGCTCGTCTGAAAAACCGT
>JAEZNC010000125.1 GCA_023441905.1 Bacillota bacterium
CTCGAACACGCAACCGTCGGTTTTGGAGACCGATGCTCTACCAATTGAGCCACTCCCCTTCAGCAGACAATCGTTATTATAAACAATTTGGTATGTTACGTCAATAGAAAAGAAATCAGTTTATACACATTTTGTATATAGACGCGGCTTTGCCTGGAAGACTTAAATATGCATCGACAGAGACAGAAAACAACAAAGGAGAAATGATAATGCCGCTCGTCAATCTACAGTCTGTACTCGAAAAAGCAGATAAGGAAAAGTATGCAGTCGGCAGTTTTGATGTGATCAATACGGAAATGCTGCAAGGCGTTATCGCTGCGGCCGAGGAAACCAAATCGCCTGTGATACTGGCTTTTGCCCAGAGCTTTGAGGATACCGTCGCGATGGATTACCTCGCGCCCGTCATGGAGAGCATGGCGCGCCGGGCTTCAGTTCCCGTTGTGGTTCACCTGGATCACGCCGTGACGTTTGAATACTTAAGCCGCGCCGTTTCATACGGTTTCACATCCGTGATGATCGATGCCTCGGTCATGCCGTTTGAAGATAATGTGGCGATAACTAAGAAAGTGATTGATCTGTGCCGAAAAGCGGATGTTTCTGTGGAAGCGGAACTCGGGCATGTGAGTGGCGGAGAGGCTGCAGACAACGACGATGTCTATATCTATACGGATGTGAGCGAAGCCTCTTTATTTGTGAAAGAAACAGGTGTTGACGCTCTGGCTGTCGCGATTGGAACGGTGCATGGTGTTTATAAGAATAAGCCTGTTTTAAGCCTGCAGCGGCTCAATGAGATCAAACAGCACATCCGAATTCCTATCGTGCTTCATGGCGGCTCCGGGCTTTCGGATAACGATTTCAGAGAGGCGATTTCAAGCGGCGTTTCCAAGATCAATATATTCACGGATTTAACGCTGGCGGCTATGAACAGCATTCGGCGGGATATCGAAAAAGGTTTGCCGTATATGGGCTTGTGCTATAATACTGCGCAAGCTGTGAAGGAAGAAACCATTAAAAAAATAAAGCTTTTCGGCAGTAACGGAAAAGCTGAATAATTTAAGGAGAAGAAACGGATGTCAGTATATACTCTCGGGTTTGTGGGGGCCGGAAACATGGCAAGCGCCATCATCAGAGGGGCTGCGGCAAAAAACGTGGTCAGTGCGTCGTCGATCAGCGTTTATGATGTTGATGCAATTAAAACGAAAGAATTGTCGGAAGAGCTTGGTATTATGGCCGCCGAGAGCTTAACGGAACTCTGCCACAATAGCGATATCATCATCATTGCCGTGAAGCCCAATTTGATGACGGCGGTGCTGAATGATATCAATCCATTCATCACCCATCAAGCTGTGGTTTCCATCGCTGCGGGATGGAGCGCCGCCATGATCAAGGCGGTGATCGGCGAAGATAAGAAGGTGCTGCGGCTGATGCCCAACACACCGCTGATGTCCGGCGAAGGAATGACCGTTTTTGAAGCGCCCGGCAGTTTAACCGGTGAGGAACAAGCCTTTGTTGAAAAACTGTTTTCGGCGCTCGGGCAGATTGATCATGCGCCGTGCAAAGCGATGGACGCAGTGACGGCCGTATCGGGCAGCGGGCCGGCTTATGTATTTATGTTTATCGAGGCGCTCGCTGATGCGGGCGTGCTGTGTGGCCTGCCGCGTGCTCAGGCCCAAAAGCTCGCCGCGCAAACGGTGCTGGGCAGCGCCAAAATGGTGCTTGACTTTGGCAGCCATCCGGGCGTGCTCAAAGACGCCGTCTGCTCGCCGGGCGGCACCACCATTGAGGCGGTTAAGTCGCTGGAGCAGGATGGTTTCCGGGGCGCTGTGATCAATGCCGTCGAGAAATGCGCGCAAAAATCCCAGAAATTGTCTAGAATATGATGAAAGAGGTTATTATATATACAGACGGTGCGTGTTCCTATAACCCGGGGCCGGGGGGATGGGCAGCCGTACTCCTTTATAAGGGCAATGAAAAGCGTATCAGCGGCTTTGAACCGGACACAACGAACAACCGCATGGAATTAACCGCTGTGCTGGAAGCTTTAAAAGCGCTTAAAGAACCGTGCAGCGTTACCGTGTATACGGACAGTGCGTACATCCATAACGCGTTTGAAAAAGGCTGGATCGATAAATGGCTAATTAATGGATGGAAAAACGCATCCAAGCAGCCGGTGGAAAATCAGGATATCTGGAAAGCCATACTGCATGCGGCGCGTGACCATCAGGTTAAATATAAAAAAGTTAAAGGGCACGCGTATGATAAGTATAACAACATCTGCGATGAGCTTGCCAGAAAAGCGATCAAAGACAATAAAGCCTAATTGGGGATGTTTACAACTATGCGCAAAAGACATGTTTTGCGCATAGTTATTGCTTTTTAAGGCCATTTCTACTATAATTAATGCATCTATTCTAAGCAGGTACGCTCTATGTCCAAACAAAGCAAAATGGAAATCAACGTTCAAAAGACGGAGAAACTGCGTCGTGTGCTTGAAACGCTGCCTAAATTCACTCTCGAGTTTTTTCGCGGCATTGAACCGAATACACTGCTGCTCACACGCATCAATTACGCATATGATCTGCGCTTGTTTTTTTCTTTTCTGGAAAATGAGCTGGGTAAAAATGTTACCGCTATGCAGGCTTCTGATTTAAATGCAATCACGGTGACGGATATTGAGCGCTTCCTTGAATATGTGCGTCTTTATTATAAAGACGACAACACCATTGAAAACGGCGAAAAAGGCGTTGCGCGCAAGCTGTCCACTTTGCGCACATTATTTAAATACTATTATAACAAAGAAATTCTTGAGAGTAACGTGACAACGCGGCTGAAAACACCGAAAATCCATGACAAACCGATTTTGCGTCTCGAACACGATGAAGCGATGCGGCTGCTGTATTTGATTGACACCGGTGACGGTTTAACCGACAAACAGCTCGATTTTCATAAGCGCACACGGCTGCGTGATCTCGCAATATTCACGTTGTTTTTAACCACCGGCATTCGCATCAGCGAGCTCTGTGCGCTCGATATCAGTGATATCGACCTTCAGCGCCGCTCATTCAAAGTGCTGCGCAAGGGCGGTAATGAAGCGCTGCTGTATTTCAGCGAACAGACAGCCGAGGCGATTGAACAATATCTGGAAGAAAGAAGATGTGCGGCCAATTACAGTTTGACATCTCCCCTGTTTCTTTCGCTCCAGCAAAAGCGAATGAGTGTTCGCGCCTTGCAGATGCTTGTGCAAAAGTATGCCCGGCTCGCTGTGCCGCTCAAAAACATCTCTCCGCATAAGCTGCGCAGCACGTACGGCACGCTGCTGTATCAGCAGACGGGCGATATATATCTCGTGGCTGATGTGCTTGGCCATAAAGACGTCAACACCACGAAAAAGCATTATGCCGCTATCGATGAATCGCGCCGCAAACTTGCTTCGGATGCCGTCGTGTTCAAGCGGGACGATGAAGAATGATCACCGACCTTGCCGGCAAGAAAAAGTATAAGATCCTCATGTCTCGATATCGCTAAAGGGTGTATTTGGACTCGTCATACGCAACAATTCATAACCATATCGGCTCAAAACATGGCGAATAACATAGTCGTTTTATCCGACGATGGTTTTCATCTTTAATTAAGCGCGTATTGAGGAATCATCATTCGTTATAAAAATAAATGTCCGGCTTCATATCCGGATAGCAATCGCGTCGTATTTCGAGTAGATTTTTTATTTCGATAGCGAATATACGTTTTTAATTCTATATATCAATATTCATACTCAGGTATCTGTCTTCGGCAGATTAAGCCTTTTAGTATTCACCGAAAAATTTGAGAATTAACCCAAACAAGAACAAATGTTTGCATTTTTGTTGACATTCCCCTGTCCATTTGTTATATTTTTTTTATAAAAAACAAGTGAGGTTTGCTATGGAAGATTTGACACGGCGGCAAAACGAAGTGCTCGAATATTTAAAGGATTATATCGGGGATAACGGCTACGCGCCCTGCGTACGCGATATCTGCCTCGCTCTTGACTTAAAATCCACCTCAACAGCCCATGCGCATCTCACAAAGCTAGAGAAAAAAGGCTATATCTCAAGGGACCCCGCAAAGCCGCGCACGATCATGATTTTGGACGGAAGCGCGATGAAACCCCGTATGGTGGCTGTGCCGGTGCTCGGGCGCGTTGCGGCAGGAACACCGATTACAGCCGTAGAAAATATTGAAGAATACCTCTCTCTCCCCTATTCGCTGCTCGGCAGCGACGACGTGTTTATTTTAAATGTCTGCGGCGACAGCATGGTGAACGCGGGTATATTCGATAAAGACAAGATCATCGCGCAAAAACAGGATTATGCACAAAACGGTGACATCGTCGTCGCTTTGCTCGAAGACGAGGCCACCGTTAAACGCTTTTTTATAGAAAACGGACACGTCCGCCTTCAGCCCGAAAACGACAGCTACGAGCCGATCTATACGAGAAACATTGACATTCTCGGCAAGGTGATCGGTGTGCTGCGTATGTTCAGATAATTTTCATCTCTTCAAGAGCCATCATCAGCCCCAGCTTCATATGCGCGTAGGTTAAGCCCCCTTGCGCATACACGATATATGGCGGTTTGACGGGGGCATCGGCACTGAGCTCAATAGAAGC
>JAEZNC010000217.1 GCA_023441905.1 Bacillota bacterium
TCATACAGCAATATAAGGGTGCCGTTTCAAAAGAAGCCGGGACATGTATTTGGCAAAAATCGTTTTATGAGCATATTATCCGTGATGAACAGGATTATCAACAAATTTGGCAATACATCGATGAGAACCCGTTAAAATGGACTCAGAATTGTTATTTCAGCAATTCATGAATTGTGGCATAATTTATTCAATCAGTTCCGGCCCAAGATATTGAAAATGCATCGTGTCAAGGCCCTCTTTAAAATCTCCGCCCCATGTCCAGCCGTACTTTTCAAAAATGGCGATCACGCTTTCGGGGATATAATACGGCGAATTGACATTGCGTTTGTCCTTACTTTTGTAAAATAAATTGTACGCTTTGTTGATATCGATGCATGTGCCAAAGCTGTGTTGAGACATGTACGGGTTATTTTTGACCCAAGGCACCACCATCCGCCTGTATTGATAGCCGGCAATCGTTTTGATCGGGTAGCGAATGTCCAGCCCATAAATCTCGCTGAATATGGCCTGAACCTGGGCAGCGAGTTTATAGTGTATTTTAAACGACATCGTCGACGGCACTTTGGCTTTTTTGGCTATCTTCCACACCGGCACGGTGACGGTGACCATATGCTTTGCGGCTTCTTTTTTGCCGTTATACCCCCACGGCGGCGAGGTCATTTTATAATACTTTGTTGTCGTACCGAATATAAAATGATATCTGTCGTCGCTGTTATGGAATACAGCGTCCTGCGCGGTCCATTGTTTGGCGGCAGGCGTTGTGAACGCATAAACGCTGCCCTTGAATATTCCGGCGCGGGTACGCACAAACGCACGGCAGTAATAGGTTGTTTTTGGTGCGAGCCCTGTCACCAAAACGTTCATTTTGTCGCGTTCGACGGATTTTGATGCGACCTTCGTGTTCAAAGCATCAGGGCTGAGGCCATAGAAAAAGCCCTTTTCCCGCACTTTGCTGTCAGTTGAGCTGGCACCCAAAAATACCGCGCGGTCAGCATCGAGCACAATCGGGTTATCTGTGGTCACAATCGGATCCGCCGCGAATGCTGTCGCTGAGGTGCTCAAAACGAGCGCCAGCGTCATCACCACAGCCAAAACAAAACCAAGCCTTTTCATTTCGTCACTCCGTCCATAATATCATCCCGCCATGCATTATGGTATAGATTTTTTCTTTTATTATATTTTGTATATATCATGTAAATATAGTATACAAAGGTTTGCTGACTGTCAATCAGGTTCTGTTCGAGGCGTGCAGCGCTTTTGAGCTGTTCGACATAAACCGCTAAATTCGTACACAAACTGCCCTGCAAAATGATATAATGGCCCTGCATATTATAATAAAAGGAGCGGCCCATGAAACAAAAGCGCACACTCCAGCAAAAGTTGGCTCTTAAACGCACCAGAAAACCACCCGCACTTATCTATCTCTTACTCATCAACATATGGCGGCTCGCGCTTAACAAAAAGCTCGGCATAAAGTTCACTTTTCACGTTCGCCCGGGCAGAGACAAAAATCCGTACATACTGATCAGCAATCACGCATCGCGCGTGGATTACCTTTACACCGCGCCCGCCGTGCTGCCGCACAGGCTCAATTATGTGGTCGGCTATAATGAGTTTTTCCGCTCACACCTCTATCCGATATTCGCGCTGATGCATGCCATCCCCAAGCGTAACTTCGTGCCCGATCCGCACGCGGTCAAAGAGATCATCCGCGTGATCCGCAGCGGCGGGCGCATCTGCTTGTTTCCCGAAGGTATGAGCTCAATATCAGGCGGCTGCCAGCCGTGCGCCATGGGTAGCGGTAAACTGCTTAAATACCTCGGCGTCACGGTGTATTACACCAAAATTGCGGGCGGCTACATGACCAACACCAAGCACTGCCTCGATCAGCGGCCGGGCCGTGTTGAGGTTGTGGTAGACAAGCTGTTCACCCCCGAACAGCTCAGCGAAATGAGCGCGGACGAGATACAAAACGTGCTGAACCGCGAGCTCGCTCATGATGATTACCTCTGGAACAAACAGGCAAGGGTAAAATATAACGGCAAAAACGAAATGGCCAAAAACCTGCACAATCTTTTGTACCTCTGCCCCAAATGCGGCGAAACATGCACGATGCGCGCGGAAGGTGATACGATACGCTGCGAAAAATGCGGCAACGGTGCCTCCGTCAACGAATACTATGATCTCTTGCCGCTTGACGACACCTGCGTGATTCCCGAAACAATCTCTCACTGGTATCAGCTGCAGCGTGAAAAGGCAAAGGCAGAGGTCGCTGACAGCCGTTTTTCATTCAGCGAGCGCGTAAAGCTCGGCGTGCTGCCGCTGTATAAGCGGCTGAAGAAAGGCGCCACCTCTTTGATTGCGGGTGAAGGCATATTGTCGCTTTCGCGCGAGGGCCTAAAGTTTGAAGGCACCAAACACGGGCAGCCGTTTACATTCTCCATTCCGACAGGAATGGTGCCCACTTACGGCATGTGCACTGATATCTCACGGTTCTACACGTTTTACAAAAGCGAATTCTATGAGTTCTATCCCGAGCGAAACGACACGATGCGCTGGTTCCATTTAACCGAGGAACTGCACCGCGCCTGCGGCGGCCTATGGCAAACATAAACGGATTGTCCCAAACATATATCGACAAGGTGACCGTGTGGAGCAGCGGAAACGCTAGAGGCGAATCGTCCACGGCAAACTTTCTCTCCGGCCTGATGAAAAGCCCGCCCATGAACCAGCTTTTCGATATGGCGGGGATGGAACTGCCCGAATATCTCTGCAAAACAAACAGCATGACCAGGATAAGCCGAGTGCGCAGGGCAAGCAGGATGCCCACGTACTGGAACAGATAACAATCTAACGCTTTAGAATAGTCACCATTCATATCAACAATAAAATCCTCTTTGCCCCGGTGAAGAGGATTTTGATTTTGAACTTTTTCTGTTATACTACAAATATTCTCCAAATTTTGAGGTCGCTATGAAAAGAATACTATCAAGAATACTCATCGTACTTGGCTGCTTCCTCATTGTCGCGGTTTTTGCGGCGGGCGGTTTGTTCTTTAACGAACTGCGCAGCCTTTCCACTCTCAAAAAGGTGGACGACTACCCGATGTACACCATGACATATTTCGGCGACTACGGCTTTGACGATTTTCTCAAAGTCGGTGCGAAAAGCGACGGCGATATCGAAGCCTTCGTCACAAAGCGGCTATTAAAGGGCCTGCCGATCGATCTTGGTGTCACGGGCGACGGTTGCACGGCCTTCGTCACCCGCACTGAAAGCGGCGATATCATATTCGGCCGCAACTTTGACTTTGACTACACACCCTCACTGCAGGTGAAAACCACGCCGCAGAACGGCTACGCCTCGGTCTCCACGGTGAACCTCACATTTGCGGGGTACTCAAAGGATAATCTGCCTGAGGGTTTAGGCGCGTTTCTAGCGCTTGCTGCGCCGTACCTGCCGTTTGACGGCATCAATGAAAAAGGTGTCGCAATGGCGCTGCTCGCGGTGCCCGAAGCTTCGCTGGATTATGCTGAGAACAAAATCACGCTCAACACCACCACAGCCATTCGTCTGGTGCTAGACAAAGCGGCGAGTGTGGACGAGGCGGTGGCGCTGCTCAAAAAATACAACATCTACTTCTCAGCCGATGTGGACTGCCATTACCTGATCGCAGACGCGACGGGCCAGTCGGTGATTGTGGAATACTGGGACGGCGCGCTCAGAACTGTTAGACCCGATAAGGATTATCAGGCTGCGTCCAACTTCATCGCTTATAACGGGCTCAACATCGGTGAAGGGTATACCGAGTTTGAACGTTACGATACGGTGATGCAAACCATTAAGGAAAACGGCGGCACATTGACTGAAGATCAGGCAGTCAGCCTGCTCACGAAAATCGGTTGCTACGATGGCAGTGACGATAAGCTACAGTGGTCGGTGGTGTATAATTTGAGTAAGCTCAATGGCCGAATTTTTGCTCACCGCAACACGGACAACATCCTGCCGTTTACGCTGAAATAACTTTAAGAAGCTGTTAAGTCCGCTTTTGTTCTTCTCTTTAAAAGTGAAAAGAGCGCTGATATCAAAGAAGCTTAGATAGCAGCTTAAATGCCCTTGTGTCAAGGACATCCTATATCATCCGACAAGTCGTGAAAATTTACGAGCAGTGCGGTATTGCCGCACTGCAGGCGGCGAGCAAAGCAACAAATGTCATTCCGATGGAGCGGAGCGGAAGAGGAATCCCATGGTTAAAAGCCATAAATACATGGGATGCTATCCAACCAGTATGTCACGTCACTTACTTCTCTCTATGAAGAGCGAAGCATTGCCAGATAGGGGGCTTATCAAGTTTGCCAGTGCGGCCATGACGCACTTTTTCTTTATGCCCCGTATGACAAATAATTTCGATTCTTTTGTATTTTTGTCGGATACAGCGGTTTCACTTGCATTTTCATCCGTTCAAAGCCTATAGTCGTTTCAGGACAAGCACACGATGATGAGGTGAGAACATGAAATATTGCACCCATTGCGGAAAAGACTCGGACGACGATGCTTTATTCTGCAC
>JAEZNC010000255.1 GCA_023441905.1 Bacillota bacterium
GTGACTTATAATCAAACGGCATCGTAATCTCTTTTTCTTCGCCATTGTCCTCCATGTAGAACATGGATTGATCGTCCGGCTCTTCCCCGTCTTTGATGAACTGCTGCTGCGTGTAATAGCCGATGACAAGCTGTGGCATACCCGAATCGTCAAACAAAGTACCTTCCTTAAATTCCAAGCTATCTTTTATATAATCGCGATCCATCGCAAGGACTGATATCATATAATTTGTCTCGTATTCTCCGGCATCAATATAGACAGGTAAATACAGCACAGGTGTTGCCGCCTCGACGCCTTCAATTGCAAGGAAGGAAGCGAGTGCATTATCATTGAGCTTGGTGCCGCTTCCGCTGCCGCCCATACCTGCGCTTACATTGATTTCCGTCAGACTCTTATTGTTTAAATAATATTCTTCAAACTGCTTATAGCTTGCCAGCCCGAGCGCGAACATCAATATGATGCACACCGTGCCGATCACCACGCCGAACGTGGTTAGCAGCGTGCGCGCGCGCCTGCGCCACAGATTCAGCCCCGCGAAGCGTATCAGATCAATCCAGCCCATCGCCGTCTCCCAAAGCTTTTATTTTGCGCTTTCTGCGAACCACGAGCGCGGCCGCCACCGCCGCAATCAATGCCGCACCGATCACCACGGAAATCCACCACTGGCTCACCGTGTCCACGGGTTCTTCCTCTTCCTTGTCCGCGTTCGCCGATATCACAGGCGGCTCAATGTTCATGCCAACCTCCACATCCTGCGTATACGGGTTGCCAAACTCATCCTCATAGCTGATGGTGATTTTGCCGTTTGTGTAGCCGTATTTTTCGGCGTCGTTGTCCGTTTGCATATTGCCTTCTTCGTTCTGGCTCATGCCCAAGGTTCCGACGAACACATACAGCTCAGCCGTGCCGCTCGTGCCCGGCTCCATGTTGCCCACAAACGCGCTGCCCTCGGGCAGCAGCCCCGGCGCTTCGAGCTTCACCATCACGTTGTAGAGCTTGCTGCGCCCTTTATTAAACACATTAAAAGACAGCGGCAGCGTATCGCCCGCGTTGGCCGTTTGGGGCAGCTTGGGCTCGTCGTATTCAAGGTTGACCGGCTGCGTCACCTGCAACAGCAGCGGCTCGGTCACCGTGAAAACCGTCGCCTTGCTGTCTTCATACGCGATGGTCAGCGTCACCGTCTGTACGCCGGGGACGCTGTCCATCCGTGCCTGCATGTTGAACGTGACATCCGCACTTTCACCACGCTTGATTTTATCGATATACACCGTATTGGTGTTGTCGGCGGAGATCACACTCTTGCCGTCGCCCGCGTATGTCACCGTGATGTTTTTGACATCGTATTTGGCGCTCGTGTTTTCTATTGTCGCATTGACGGCGAAGGTTTCGCCCGCTTTCACCACATCGGGGTTCGTGCCGTAATGAGACACGATGAGCTTGGGCTGAGAACGTGGGGTTTCCGCCGTGGGCGTGGCCGGCGGGGCGGCTCCGTCCACCGTGGCATACACGGTAAACGGCTGTTCCACCGCTTCACCGGCTGCATCGGTGTATGACACATTGAATACAATCGGATAGCTGCCTGAGATGCGGTCTTTCTTCAGCGCAAATGTAAAATTCGCGATATAGACGGGATTGGCTGCGTTTAGCGTTCCCGTCTGCTGATAGTTATTAAAAACAAACGGTGCCGTTGCCGTATCGCCAAGATTCGGCGTGATAATGAGGTTGAGATCTGACGGACTCCCGGCAAACGTCAGCGGTAAAACCACACTGACACTGTCTCCGGTTTGCACAGGCGAATAGCCATCCTGATAGGACATTGTCATATCGCTGTACTTGCCCGTATTTTCAATCTTGAGCAGCCCGCCCGCCGCGAGTGCTGTGACGCTCGCTGCACTAATCACAAGTATCACTGCCAGAAATATTGAGACTTTTCGTAGGTTTTTCATCGTGTTCTTTCTCCTAAAATGAATTCTTAATTCTTCATTTCTCATTCTTAATTCTGTACAATTTCTCCGTCACTGATATGAATCACCCTGTCCGCGAACGCGGCTTTCTCCATGTCGTGCGTGACGAACAGCAGCGTGGTTTTGTCGCGCCGCACCGATTCTCGCAGCAGCTCCATGATCTCCTGCGCGGTGTGGCTGTCGAGGTTGCCTGTCGGCTCGTCCGCAAACAGTATTTTCGGTGCCGCCACGAGCGCGCGCGCAATCGCCACGCGCTGCTGCTGCCCGCCCGAAAGCTGCGTCGGCTTGTGCTTCAAATGCTGCCCGAGGCCCATGCTGCCGAGTATTTCGCGTGCCATCTTGAGCCGTTTCTCTCTGGGCAAGCCCTTTGCCGCGAGCACGAACGCCGCGTTCTCTTCGGCGGTCATCGTCTCAAAAAGATTGTAGTTCTGAAACACGAAGCCGACGTTGCGCAGCCGGAAGTCCACAAGTGCGCTTTCGCTCATGGCGTGAATCGAGCGGCTGCCGATGAGGATATGCCCGGCTGTCGGGCGCTCTAGCCCCGCAATGAGGCTTAAGAGCGTCGATTTGCCGCTTCCCGATGTGCCGACGATCGCGCAGGTTTCACCCGCAGCGATGTCTAGGCTCACGCTGTTCACCGCTTTGACGCGCGTGTCCTGCGTTTTGTATATCTTGGTCAGATTTTTTACCCGGATGATGGCATCGTCCATATATGTCTCCTGTTTATTTTCACGGAACGACATACCCCATACGGGGCACAAGCGGAGGTCGTTCCCTACATTTCGAATGTATTTAGCCTCCTTCTAAAGGAGGCTAAGGCTGCTGACAAAGTTTCAATTGTCATTCCGATTGAGCGTAAGCGATTGAGGAATCCCATGTCTAAAGCGTTTTACTATGGGATGCTCACGTCGCTTCGCTCCTCAGCATGACAG
>JAEZNC010000262.1 GCA_023441905.1 Bacillota bacterium
ACCATGTTTTGGCCCTTTGGCCACGTATACCATTTCTTCCACTTCTCTGGAACACTGCATAGACTAAACCTCCTGATAGAATTAGAAACTGTGTATATCCATTGATAATTATTTAACATTATATCAGCAATCCTTCGCAAAGCCAATAATCAAATCTGTCTATGAAATGAAATAATCGGGAACATAATGCAAATTATTTATTATACGCAAAATGTGCAAATTTTATACCCTAAGCCGCAAATAAAATCTTTGATTATCGGCAAATTATCTGAGCCTGTGGCGCGCAGACCGACAATGTTTATCAACACACCTGCTTATAATGAATCATACTAACCAAAACCGAAGGAGTGATCATATTGGCGACCGACGCCTCAGTCAGCGAGCCGGAGCGTTCCGGCTTTTTTAACCGGCACGACACAATCATAAAAAAGGCCGTCACGGCCGCTGCGCTGCTGGCCTTCGGCTTCCTGATGGGCCGTATACGGCTGATCGGCGGCATATCGCCATTCGGGCCCGCTTTGGTGGCCGCGTGCTTTTTAACGAGGCGCAATCAGTCGCTTTTCTGTGCGACGGGTGCCATTCTCGGTGCGCTGCTTGTTCAAGGGGACGCGTTGTATATCGTATCGGTGGTGCTCGGTATCTGCGCCGCGCTGCTGATTGTGGGACAAGCCCATATGCGGCGATGGGTGGCGGTGCTGGTCACATCCTGCGCATACGTTGTGGCTGCGGCTGTTTTTAAAACGGCTGAGCTTGCGGTCTATATGAGGGCGGTGCTCGAGTGCATGGTGTCGCTGCTGATGATCTATGTGTTCAGCACGCTGATTCATATGTCAGTGAATCCGGCAAAGCGCACGCTTTTTTCGGTTGAGGAAACAATATGCCTTGCACTCGGCGCACTCGTTTTCGTCTGTATGTTCGGCCCGCTCAACGTCAAAGGCGTTTATATCGCGAGTATCGTGGCACAGCTGGTTGTGCTTGGCATGGCTTATACGGGCGGCGCGTCGTTCGGGGCCGGTGTGGGGCTCGCGCTTGGCATGGCGCTTTGCTTTGGTATTTCCGCCAATGTCACGATGATCGGCATGCTCGGTATTGCCGGTATGCTGGGCGGTACGCTGCGCAAACTGAAAAAGCCCGGTGTCGCGTTTTCGTATATTTTAACCGTGCTGCTTTTTTTAATCGCGTTTTTTAATCAGGTTGTCTGGCCGATGGTGCTGATTGAGACGGGGATGGCCGTATTGATTTTTACTCTGCTGCCGAAAAAGCTGCTCAGGTTTATCGGGCGGTATATCGATATCAAGACGCGGCGCGAGTTTGAATACCGCATGCATACGCGCCGCTTTAAGGAACTGACGGTGGGACGGCTTCAGGAGGTATCGGAGGTTTTTTTGCAGACGGGTGATATGTTTGCAAGAGAAGCCGAAGCCAAAATCCACGGCAATATGCAGATATCCGGTGTGCTGTCTATTGTGGCAGACAGCACCTGTAAAGACTGCGTGTTCAAAAAGAGCTGCTGGGACAAGGAATTTTTAAATACCTACAACGTATTCAGCAGGCTGTTTATGGCTTTTGAAAAGAACGGCTATCTAGATGAAACGCATATCGACGCCGTGTTTGCAAAGAAATGCTACAACGTGAAGGGAATACTGACTACGGCGGAGAGCATGTTTGCTTCGTATCTGCTGAGCCTTAAATGGCAGAAGAAGATCGACCAGTCGCGCCTGATCACGGGCAAACAGCTCAAAGGCGTGGCCAAGGTGGTGGCCGATATCGGCCGCGAGGTGGAGACGGGTTTTCAGTTCTTGGAGCATGTGGAGGAAAAAGTGGCGGCGGCGCTCGATGCGGCAAACTGCCGCGTGAAGGAGGTCTGCGCGGAGAGTCTTGGCGGCAGCGTGGCCGTGGGTGTGAAAATGAAGGGCAGCGGCGGTGAGAGCGGAATCAATCTTGAGAGCGTGGTGAGCGGCGCGTGCGGTGTGCGCATGCAAAAAGCGTCCGTCACGCCGTGCGGCGCGGGCGCTTACAGCCTCATACGGTTTGAACAGGCCAAGCGCTATCAAACGCAAACGGGCATCGCCAAGCTCACGAAGGCCGACGTATCGGGCGACAGCCATGTGGCCGTGCCGCTTAAGGACGGACGGTTTCTGCTGATGCTTTGTGACGGCATGGGCAGCGGCGAAGCGGCCTGCCGCGAAAGCACCGCCGCGGTGTCGCTGGTGGAAAATTTCTTTAAAGCGGGCTTTGACGATGCGGTGATTTTCGACACCATCAACCGGCTGCTGCAGCTTAAAGGCAGCGATGAGGTGTTTACCACGGTGGATTTGTGTGTGATCGATTTAAAATCGGGCAGTGCGCGGTTTACGAAGATCGGAGCGGAGAGCTCGTATCTGGTCAACAGCGAAGGATTGATGGAGGTGTCGCCCGGGTCGCTGCCGATGGGGATTATCGATGAGGTGAAGCCGGTGAGCGCGGTGCATACGCTCAGCGCTGGCGATATGATCGTGATGATGAGCGACGGCGTTGCCGACGAAATTCAAGGGGATGCCGTGGAGTGGTTCTCCGACATCGATCTGACGGACGCGCAGAGTGCCGCCGATGCCATCATCGACAAGGCACTGAACGGGCAGCCCCCGCGTGACGACATGACTGTGATGGTCACGCGCCTGATCAGGGAATAAGCGCGGATTTTTGACATATGAGAATGACAACTAAGCCGGAACGGTTTTGAGCTGTCTTCTGTCCCCCGATAGGAATGTCGTAATGGGCGTGAATATGAGTTTTTAACATAAGGGACCAAGATAAGAGGTTTTTTTCACTTCAGGAGCCTTTCCAAGGCTCTTCTTTAGTTACAGGTGTAAGATATTAAAATGTTACTACAAGCATATTAAAAATGTATTTATATGTCAGGGAAAAATGAGGGATTTTACGCCATTGTCATAGAATAAGTGAAATTATAAAAGGTTTTTGTTTTCTGCTTCGTATTTTCGGGTAATTATGACGTGAGGTGACAGGCGATTGATGACATCATTGCAGAAGACATTAAAACGAATACTGGCGCTGCTAATCGTGGCGATTCTTGGCGTGGGTGTGCTTGCGGCGCATTTTGACACGGCACAGGCGGCGGATCTTTCCGTTGTCCGAATTAAGCTCTCTATAGGAACCCCTACTGCATTCAGCTTTTCGCTGAGCGGTAATTATGGCATCGAGGGCGACGCGGGCAAAAACCTCGGGCCCGGCTCGTACACGGTGAAAGCGGAAGGCGGCACACTCAATCTTTACATGGGCAATGCGCGTGTTGGCACGGGCAGCTCGATCAAGATTGTTGAAAAGCAGCCGAATGCGGGCACCTATAACTATGCCACAATCAAGACAACAACGTACGGCACAAACAACTACCGCGGCAATTTCGAGTTTCGCTTGAGCGGCAGCACGATTGTGCTGATCAATCATATTTACCTTGAAACGTATCTTTACGGCGTGGTGCCGCACGAGATGAGCAACTCATGGCCGCTTGAAGCGCTCAAAACGCAGGCAGTCGCGGCCAGAACATACGCAATACGCTATATGGGCGGCGGCACATACGACATGGTGGATACCCCGACGAATCAAGCTTATAAGGGCTACAATCCCGCGCACAACAACGCGATTCGGGCGGTGGACGAAACGGCGAAGCAGGTGCTCAAGAGCGGCGGTCAGCTGGTGCAGACCTATTACACGGCGTCGAACGGCGGCAGCGCGGATATTCCGCAGCACGTTTGGTCTTCAAGCGCACCGTTGCTGCCATACCATGTGGTGCAGGCCGACCCATATGATGTGCAGAATACATGGAGCGAGCAGGAGGTGCTGATTTTCCCCAAAAACGGCGCTGCTGTGGTGTATCAGTCCATGAAAGAGGGTAAAATGGTGGCCGGTTCGGGCACGTACAGCGCCAACGCGGAACGGTATTTCAAGATTTCGGCGCTGAGTGCCGTTGCGGCAAAAGGATATATCGCGGGCGTAACGAGCGATATTACCATAGCGGGCATCAGCCGCATCATTCCGCACACCTATGAGGGCAACCACGGTCTGCCTGATGCGTCAGGCGCAAGCAACTGCATCGTCTATCAAAAGGCCGATGTGACCATGACGGTGCTCGCAAACCGTCGCGCCACGCCCGAAGAGGAAACAGCCACAGGGCAAGGGCTCATCCAGGAGCCTGTATCGGTGACGTTTACGATTGATATGCACCAGTTCGATCAGTCCGGCGGGCTGTATCAGGCCTTTGCCAACACAAGCCTGCGGCTTTTCGCGGTGGAGGAAACGGCCGACAGCTGGAACATCTACCAGCGGCGGTACGGCCACGGCGTGGGCATGAGCCAGCGCGGCGCTCAGACGCGCGCAAAAGCAGGGCACACCTATCAGCAGATACTCGCGTTCTATTTTCCGAATACGGTGCTCGAAACGATGAACATTCAGCCTCCGGTGCTTGAAGCGCCGTCGGGATCGGCGGATACCGCCAATGCCACAGTGGTCAACTGCACCAATTACGTGAACGTGAGAAGCACACCGAGCACGCAGTACCCTGCCATCGGCAAGGCGTTTGCCGGGTCGCGCATTACGGTGACCCAGCAGGACGCGGCGGCAGGCTGGCACAAGATCAGTTTCGGAGGCATTGAGGCATACATTGCGACGCAGTACGTTCAGATTGACGCAGCGGCACCCACACCCGCGCCGGAGCCGCCGCCCACGGAAACATCTGTGCCCACGGATCCCCCGATGCCGGTGCCCACGCCGGAGCCGCTGCCCACGCCTTCAAAGCCCGCGATTGCGCAGACCGGTACGGTATCGGCGAGCGAGGTATATATACGCAGCGGGCCGGGCACATCGTACACGAGGCTGGGCGCATACAAAAGGGGAGACAGCGTCGAGATTGTTGAAGCGGGGCAGGCCAAAGGCTGGCATACGATATGGTATCAGAACACCGTCGCCTATGTATACGCCGATTATGTGAAACTGCCGTCGCAGCAGACCATCGCGGCCAAAGGCGTGATCACCGCGTCGGTGCTCAATGTCCGCAGCGGGCCGGGTACGTCTTACGCGAAGGTGGCCACTTTGGGCAAAGGCGCCAAGGTGGATATACTCACCGTGAAAGCCGCCGCCGACTGGCATAAGATTCTCCACAACGGCAGCGCGGCTTATGTGAGCGCGAGTTATGTGAAGATTGACGGAGCCGGCGAGAGTACAGGTGGAAATACGGGCGGCAATACAGGAGGCAATGTCGGCAGCCCGGCGGCAAGTTATGCCACGGTCAACGCGAGCCGGCTCAATTTCCGCAAAGCGGCAAGCGACAGCGGCGCGGTCATCACCACATTGACCCGGGGCGCTGTGGTGCAGGTGCTTGAACCGGGCGGCACATGGACGAAGGTGAAATACGGCGGCAACGAGGGCTACATGGCCACGGCGTATCTCAAGGTGTCTACGGCAACGTACGGCACCATTACGGCAGGCGAGCTCAACGTGCGCAGCAAAGCTTCCATCACGTCGACGGTGCTCGGAAAGCTCCGCAAGGGCGACGTGGTGGAGATATCGTCGAAGGGCGGATCGTGGCACAAAATAAAATACAAGTCGTCTGTCGCGTATGTTTATGCAGCTTATGTGAAGGTGATTTGAGGCAGACTGGAAAGGGCGCGAAAAAGCGCCCTTTTTTTGTTTGAACGCAGGCATGGCTCAAAAGGTTATCCACAATTCGTGAGATGCGCGGCACCTGCGCTACAAAGCCGAAAAACCACGAAAATTATTTCGCTGAGGCCAGTTATCCACCAAAAAACCGGGGTTATCCACATAGTTTGGTGGATAACCTGTCTGATTCATGCGCAATGATGAACGATTTATAATTATTCTAAACTCAACACTGTGCGGGCAAAAAGGACGAAATTCAAGGGTATTTATACTTTTCTGACGCCTTTTGGCTAATTGCATAGTGAACAAAAAGGACGATTATAAAGGGAATTCTCTATCGGACCAAACAGATATTCGCGCTGTTCGATTGCCATTCGCAAAGCGAGAAATGAATAATAATACATTTGATATTGCCCGATGCACAGCGCGCCCAATAGGTCATGTGATGAGTGGTTTGAGTAAGTTATGTTTATCATAATCTGCCGTTTCATTCATCACGGCGATCTAAGACAAGGCTTATCCTCGAGGAGAAGCTGTCGCCGACAGGCGACTGATGAGGTGTTCGTATTGACAGCTATATATTGAACCTCATCCGGCGCTGCGCACCACCTTCTCCTCGCGGAGAAGGCCAGCTTGATGAAAAAAACCCAACCTGTCATGCATTCCACTGCGTAGTGAGGAGCGAAGCGACGTGACTATGACGTGGAACGCATCTATCCCATCGTAAAACGCTTTAAACATGGGATTCTTCAGTCGCTTACGCTCCTTCAGAATGACAGTGACATTGTGATGCGGTTGATAACGACAGAAGGAAGATGAGGTGTTCGTGTTTAACAGCCTTTTAATGACACCTCATCCGGTGCTTCACACCACCTTCTTTACACAAAAAAAGCGGAGCTTTTCAGCTCCGCTTATGCGTTTTAGAAGTTGTTGCGGTCGCGGTAACTCTTCGGCGCGGGTCTTCTGCGCGCTGACGAGGAGGCCGGTCTTTTGCGTGCCGGTGAGGACGGGGCACGGCCGGGTGTCGACGGAGATTTGGGACCCTGGCCTTTTTTCCAGAGCACCACGAGCGTGACACCGACGCCGATGATCAGCACGACGAGCACAATGGCGATGATGCCGAGCGTGCCGATGGAGCCTGCGCCGAGGTTGCCGTCTGGCGCGAGCGTTTCCGTGACATCGGCCGCATCGTCAAAGCCGGGCGTGGCTGAGGCCGCAGCGCTCTGTATCGTCACGGTAACGGGCTCGGCATTCTTCGTATACGCGTTGCCGTCCTTGTCGGTGGCGGTCAGTACGAAATTATAGGTCGTCGTCGCGTTGATGTCCACCGTAAACGGCACAGTGGCTGTGCTGCCGGCGGCCAGCGTATCGGCGGCGTACACCTCGCCCAGCGTGGCTTCGGTGACCTTCACGCCGGTCAGTTCATAATCCGTGCCGTTGGTAATCAGTCCGGAGAAATTGATTGTGCCTGCGGAGGTCAGCTGCGGACGATCCACCGACATTGTAAAATTCAGCCTGCTATCCACGGTTGTCGAATCCACCGGCAGATCGATGGTCAGCGAGTTGCTGTTGACGTTTCTTATCGCGCCCGTATGATCTTTGAGCGAGATCGAGCACGACACCTCCGTGGAGGTTTGGAACGACATTTTGAATTTGCCGGTTTGTGTGCCGTTCGCGTCGAGTGTGCTCGGGTAATCCTTAGCTTCGCCGTTCACAAGCACCTTGATGTCCTTATACGGCACGTTGCCGCCGTTGGTCAGCGTCAGCGTGAACTCAACCTCTTCGCCCGGGGCGGGCTTTAAGTTGCTCGCAGCGAGAACAGGCTTCACGTCGCGCTTTGTCAGCGTCAGCGTGACGGGGGTCATCTTGTAAGCGGGCTGAGCCGCGCCGCCTGAGGAAAAGTTCACAACGGGATTGATGGTGATGTCCTTCGCCATGGTGTAGCTGAACTTCACCACTTTGTTTTCGCCGGGCGCAAGGGAGATGGGTGAGCCGATCGCCTTGCCGCCGTTCAGCTCGGGCGCGGAGACCGTAATGTTCTCGAGGGTGGATTCACCCTGATTTTCGAGCCGGAACTCGAACTTGACGGTATCGCCTTCACCGTACAGTGCATAAGGCGTATAGGCTGTTCCGGCGAGCTTGGTGGAGAGTTGCTTTTTTGCTATACTTGTCGATGCTTGGATACCATTGAATGTGAATGTAATGGGTTTATCAAGCATATCAGTAGACACATCCATTGTAAAAGTACCTGGATTGTCACCTATTCCAACACTAAACTCTTCAGTCACATTTTTATTTGTAGTATTGCAAAAAATTGCGCCGGTCATATTCTGACCGCTATCATTTCTGATGAGATATGTAAAAGTTACAGATCCGCCTTGAGCCATTGATGCTGGATCAGGGGATACAGTGAAACTCGGCGCTGCCAGCGCCACGCTGCCAAAGCTGAACACGAGGCTCAGCAACAATGTCAATACCAAAATCAGGGATATATGCTTTTTCAAAACGTTTACCTCCTTTAGTCGTAAAACGTATTCATTCATAAACATTATTCAAAGCTCATTCTATAGCAAAAAAATTCAAAAGTCAAACCTCGTTAGCTTTACCGACAGTCCCAAAAAACGGTGAAACAACATAAAAAAAGGCCGGATGCGGCAGCGCGCTTTCCGGCCTCATGTATCAACAAATTATCAGACGATTACGGCATATAATAGATGTCATCGTCGGGCACCGCGCCGCCTACAGATTCGGGATTGCTCTCAAACATCATCTGAAAGTAATCATCGAGTATCGCTTTGCACTCTTCACCCGTGATAAACGAGAGGCCGCAGCGCGGTATCGCCGCCTTGGCCACAGGCTCCGCACCCACAATCTGCTTGGCGACAATCGCTTTGGCCGCGCCGTCCGCATCCGATGTCACATAGTTGACGGAGGCGGTGTAGTCCGCAATCAGCTGGTTCATGCTGGCCTGATCCTGCGCGAACGCGCTGCTCACCACGGTCACGCCCATTGGCATGCCCGCGTCGTCACCGAATATCTTCTGCCATTCCTTATTGATATCGAGCTTGACACTCACATCGGCGTTCTGCGCGAGCACCGCCGATACAAACGGCTCGGGCAGCAGCGCAAGCGTCACATCGCCTGCGGCGACCGCGTTCGCAAGGTCGGCATGAGCGCCCATGAATTCCACGGTCACATCATCAAGGCCATTTTCCTTGAGTATCTTATTGAGCACGTACTCGGGCGTGGAGCCCTGAGCTGTCGCATAGATCGTCTTGCCCGCGAGGTCTTCAATGCTGTTCACCGTATCGCCGTTCTCCAAAATATAAAGCACGCCCATCGTGTTGACGCTCACGATTTTGATGCCGCCCTTCATCTTGTTGTACAGCACCGCCGCAAGGTTGGAGGGAATCGTCGCCACGGTGGCTTCGCCGCTGATGATTTTGGGGCTGATCTGATCCGGGGTTGTGAGCAGGCTCACATCATAAGCAGGGTTGTCGAACAGCTGAATCATGCCCATGCCTGTGGGGCCCGCAAGCGTGGCCACCTTGAGAGGATTCTCTTCGCCGTAAGCGGCGGTGGGAGCGGGCGTGGCTGTGGGCGCTTCTGTTGCCGATTCGCTGGCTGCTGCGGATTCGGATGGCGTGGCCGAAACCGATTCCGTCGCGGGTGCGCTGCACGCTGTGAGCATGGCAAGCGCCATCACCAATACCATCAATACAGTTAATACTCTTTTCATTTTGAAATCTCCTTATCGTCATTTGATATAATTTTGCAACTTTACTCTTCGGTCAAGAGCAATACGCCTTATTTGGCTCCCTCTAAGAGGGAGAGAGCATTTTGCTCGGTTCATCCGAAGCCTTAACAAGCCTTTGAACCCTTGACCTTGCGCTACACTTCTTTTTTGCTGACGGATGTTTTGACCTGCACATCGGGTATCAAGCCGAGCTTGCCCGTGAGGCTGTTGATCTCGTTCAAATCGCCCACGAGCGTGATCGTAATCACCGTGACGCCGTGCTCTTGAAGCGGAAGGCCCATGCGGCCCTTGATAAGCCCCTTGAAACCGGCAACCAGCGCGTTGAACTCGGCTTGATCGCGCTCCGGGTTTTCGAGTATGGCGGTGATCACCGCGATTCTTTTCATAAGAAACCTCCTGTGGCTGTATCAACCAAAAAAACCTGCCGGAAAGGCAGGTTGACAAAGCACAACGAAACGGGTATCCGTTTGAGTATTCTGCAACGCGCCTTCCGGTGTAGACGATGAATCTTTGCCGTCAGGTTAAGTTTATGGTTTTGCGTGACACGCAGAAGACAGTATCTCTTGCGTATCTTGTGTGAATAATATC
>JAEZNC010000003.1 GCA_023441905.1 Bacillota bacterium
CAGCATCGCGTTGGTGGGGTACAGCACGTTCAAAAAGCCGTCGCCGAGCGCATACGAGAACACCAGCGTCTGGCCGGATATGCCCGTCATGGCCGCGAGCGGCACGAGCAGCGGCATCACCAAGAAAGCCTTGGCCGACGCCTGCGCCACAAACAGCTCAAGCACGAGTATCACCGCATAGATGATAATCACGTTCACATACGGGCTCGAGCCCACAATCGCGGATGATGCGACGTTGAGAATCGTCCCCTGTATGCCGCTGTCGGTGATGATTGTGGAAACCGCCATTGCCATCGGAATCAGCACGATTCCGGGCGCGATATCGCCAACACCTTTGAAAAACGTCTTCGCGATGCCCTTGTAGCCCGCGAGCTTCGCGCCGATGGTGGACGCGAATATGAATATCACCGCAATCAGTATCATCGAGTAATCAGCGAGCCCTAAGAACGATGCCGAAACGAGGAACACGAACATGAGGCCGAGCAATATGCCGACGAATACGATCGGGCCCTTTTTGAACTGCGCGGCTTCCTCAATCTGCGCGGGGCTCAGCAGGTACTTTTCGCGCCTTTGCGTGTCCTCAAGGTAAACGGCGGAGGCCATCGGGTTCTTCTCAAGCTTTTTCGCGTAGCGAATGAGGAACAGCAGCAGCACACCGTATATCAGCACAAAGAAGATGAGCCGCAGCCATGTGCCCGAGTAGAGCGGCACGCCCGCAAGGTTCTGCGCCACGCCGATGGAAAACGGGTTGAACAGCGCCGCCGCAAACCCAAAGCTTGTGGATAAAAGGCTTAATGACAGGCCCATCAGGCTGTCCCACCCGAGCATAAACGAGAGCCCGACGACAAGCGGGATCAGCGGCACGATCTCTTCGAGTATCCCAAAGAACGACCCCAAAAACATGAACACGAATGAGATCACGGCAATCAGCAGGTATTTGCGCCGGTACATCTTGGCCGCAATCTTGGCAATCACCGCGCGCAATATGCCGGATTTATCGAGCAGCGTGAACGAGCCGCCGATCAGTAGGATGAACAGCATGATGCTGATCATCACGATGTTCACGCTTCCGCCCGGCGCGAACGATTTAAATATCGCGAGCAGAATATTGGTCACGGGGTAATGCCCGGCCGGCCCGTCCTGCACATATGAGTCGGGCACATATACGGTATCGCCGTCCGCATCGGTTGTTGTATCAAAATGGCCCGGCGGCACGAACAGCGTGAGGCAGTACGCACCGATGATCAGCGCAAATATAATGATGGCGGCTGTCAGCAGGCTTCTTTTATTTATCTGAAAACTGGAATCCGATTTGGACATGGCGGTTCTCCTTTTTGTGCGTATATGGTACAATTATGCTATACATATCTTTGCATGTCAATTGATGGTCATGTCTGGAGGAGGAAGGGTTTTGAACGATTATCCGAAGCGCGCGCGCATATTATTAATACTGAAATACCTGCAGGAACAAACGGACGAATACAACCCGAAGCAGATGGCGGACATCCTCGCGTATCTGCAAAAAAACGGCATTGAAGCGGAGCGCAAGGCGGTGTATGGCGATTTGAACCTGCTGCGCGATATCGGCTTTGACGTGATTAAAACAACGGACAGGGCAGCGGCGTATTTTTTAGGCCAGAGGCCGCTCGAGATGGCGGAAGCGCAGGTCTGTGCGAGCGCCGTTTCCGCCGCGCGCTTTATGACGGAACGAAAATCGCGGGAGCTGCTGCGCAAGCTCGGCGATTTTTTCGGGCAGACGCAGTCCGTCAGCTTTCGAAGCAGGATGGAACTCGCGCGAACGCAGAAAACGCGCAACGAAGAGATCTATTACAACATTGACCGTATTGTGCACGCGCAGTCTCTCGGCAAAAAGATCACCTTCTTATATTTTGAATACAAGCCGGATAAAACACAGCACCTGAAGCGGGACGGTCAGCGCTATTGTGCAAGCCCGTATTCGCTGATGTGGTTTGAGGACGCGTATTATCTCGTCTGCAACCTTGACAAATACGACAACCTGTCTCACTTCCGGGTCGACCGGATGACGCGCGTGGAGGTATCCGATCAGGATCAGCGCAGCATCAGCGAGGTGTCCGAATACAAGAACTATATCGATTTTGACGATTACCACAGAAGCGTGTTCTCCATGTTCGGCGGAGAACTGAGCAGCGTGCGCATTCGTTTCAGCGACGAGCTGGCCACGGCCGTTTTTGACCGTTTCGGGCTCGATGTGGCGGTGAGCGACAATCGCGACGGCCATTTCACCGTGTCGGTTAATGTGCGTATGAGCCCCGGGTTTATCTCCTGGCTCACGATATTCGGGGACAAGGCGGAGGTGCTGTCTCCCGACAGCTTAAGGGAAAAAATCATGGAATGGATATCCGCACTTGCAAAAATTTATCAACGCTGAACATCGTTGTTTTCATATGGCGTATCAGGTTTATATAAATAGCGCGTAAATCGTTTGAACGACGATGTTTAAGGAGTGTGCATTCATGGATGATTTTAAGCAAGCGCAGCTGCCGGAAGAAGCGTTAAGGATGGGAATGGCTGACGACGCAGAGGAGAAGAAGCTTTTGCTGTCGGCGGATGCTTTTTATGAAGTGTTATATACGGAGGAAGGCGTTTACCTTGAAGTGACAAAAGAACAAGGCGAAGGCAGTCCGCTTCGGGCTGAATGCGTGCTTTTTGATCTTACACGCAGGAATATAGACGGTTTTAATCCGGATATCACGCGTATCGGTTTAAGGCGCAACGACGCGCGTATTCGGCTGGGCGGCCCGCAAACGCAGAAAAACGCAGATTCGGATCTGTTCGTAGGCATTTCCAAGGATATGATGAAGGCTGATATGATGCTGTTTCCGCCCGTATTATCCGGTGTGGAAAAAACGGCAGACCAATTGATCGCTCGCATTAAAAAAGACTATGAGGTCACATACGGACTTAACGACCAGCTTGTTAGGGACACCGTTGCCAGAAAGGACTATTACAAGTACGTGGAGATCGCTAAAGGGCGAACTCCCGAGAAGGGCAAAGACGGCGAGGTCGTTCTGATGTTTAGCCCGAACCGCAGTTATGCGCCGACGATCATGCCGGACGGCAGCGCCGATTATAAGAATTTGGATCTGTTTGTGCATGTCTCCAAAGGGGATGTGATTGCGACAGCTGTGCCGCCTGAAGACGGTATCGACGGGTTTACGGTCAAGGGTGTATGC